>CALFIZ010000071.1 GCA_937877575.1 uncultured Marinilabiliales bacterium
ACAGAGTGAAGGATATAAACGACAACAAACAACGCTTCATGGATGAGTTGTTCGGACTCATACGCATTCCGTCAATCAGCTCCGAAGCCGCTCACAAGCCTGATATGTACAGAGCCGCCGAGTATTGGAAGCAATCCATGCTGAATGCAGGCGCCGACAAAGCTGAAGTCTTTGAAACCGAAGGAAACCCTATCGCTTACGGTGAAAAGATTATCGACAAGAACCTGCCTACAGTATTGGTTTACGGTCACATGGACGTAATGCCGGTTGACCCTATAGAACTATGGGACAATCCTCCTTTCGAGCCGGTGGTAAAAGACGGTCTGATTCTTGCCCGCGGCGCTGACGATGACAAGGGACAGAGTTTCATGCACGCCAAGGCCTTCGAGTTATTGGTAAAGACAGGCAAACTGCCCTGCAACGTCAAGTTCCTCATAGAAGGTGAAGAGGAAATCGGTTCCACACACCTTTATCAGTTCTGCAAAGACCATAAGGATATGCTTAAAGCCGATGTGTTCATCGTTTCCGACACCGAAATGATTGAAGAGGACATTCCGGCGATAACAGCAGGTCTGAGAGGTCTTGCCTATTGGGAAATTGAAGTCACCGGTCCTAACAAGGATCTGCATTCAGGAATATATGGCGGCGCCGTTGCAAATCCTATCAACGTCCTCTGCAAGATGATTGCTGACGTTCAGGATGAGAACGGACACATCACCATTCCGGGATTCTATGATGACGTGGTAATTGCCTCAGCACGTGAACGCAAACTCATGCGTCAGGCCCCATACGATGAAAAGGCCTACAAAGAAGCCATTGACGTAAAGGCACTTAAAGGCGAAAAAGGTTATACCACCAATGAACGTACATGGATAAGACCATCATTCGACGTGTGCGGCATTTATGGCGGTTACACCGGCGAAGGATCCAAGACAGTCCTGCCTTCAAAGGCAACTGCAAAGATTTCGTGCCGACTGGTTCCGAACCAGGACAACCACAAGATTTCAAAACTTGTGAAGAAATACTTTGAAAAAGTTGCTCCGAGATACGTCAAGGTTAAAGTCACCGAAATGCACGGAGGAATGGCATATCTCTGCCCTATCGACCTTCCTGCATACAAGGCTGCCGAAAGAGCTTTCCACAAGGTTTATGGCAAGGAGCCTATACCTGTACGCAGCGGCGGCTCAATTCCTATCATAGCAGGCTTCGAAAGCATCCTCGGAGTAAAGAGCATTCTTATGGGATTCGGTCTCGGAAGCGACAACATACATTCACCAAATGAAAACTATCCGGTGAATAACTTTTATAAAGGAATTGAAACCATAGCAAATTTCTACTTGGAATATGCTAAGGACATCAAAAAGTAAATATCCGAAATAAGATAAATCCGGCTTGCGCCGGATTTATCTTCTGCGTTTTGCATTTTCCTTGGCCTGCGCTCTTGCCTGTTCACGCTGCATCTTCTGCAACTCCTCAAGCTTCTTTTCCCAGCGCGACTTGCCGCCGTTTGACATTCCGCCCTTCTTGGTGTTTTGGGCAGCTTTCAGCAACATCTCGGCACGCAGTTTCTCAGTCGGCTTGATTTTGCCTATTATAAATGTCTGCAAAAACGATAATATGTTGAATAGCAGATAGTAATAACTCAAACCGGCTGAATAGCTGTTGAATATTCCCAAAAACATTATAGGCATCAGATATGTCATCATTTTCATGCCCGGCTGACCTTCTTGTCCCATATTCTTGTTGTTAATCATAGTGTATAGGATGGTCGTAGCAGTCATCAGCAAGGTAAAAAGACTGACATGGTCGCCATACAAAGGAATATTGAAAGGCAAATCTAAAATGGAATCATAGGTTGACAGGTCATGGGCCCACAAGAACGATTTCTGACGAAGCTCGAACGCAACAGGGAAAAACCTGAACATTGCCACCAATATCGGGAACTGTATCAGCATAGGCAGACAGCCTGACATAGGACTGACCCCGAACTTTTTGTAAAGTTCCATGGTCGCCTGCTGTTTCTTCATGGCATCATCAGGATTAGGATATTTTGCATTCAACTCGTCGGTTTCAGGCTTTATGGCACGTATCTTGGCTGTACTCAGATATGACTTGTATGTCACAGGCGACAGAATCAACTTGATGAATATCGTCAGCAAAAGGATTATCAATCCATAATTACCGATAATCTTTTCGAGAAGATGGAAAACAGCCATAATGCCTCGGTTTATCCACCTGTTAAGGAAGAAACTACCAATGTTAATCTGGTCATCAAGCCCCAAACCATACTGTTTAAGCAGAGTGAACTTGGCAGGTCCGAAATACATTGACATGCCGAATGATTCGCTTGGTTCACCGTTGTAAGGTAAAGCAAGAACCGATGACATTGTACGCACATAACGGCTGTCTGATTTCACCTTCCGTGCATCTTTCCTGCTGGATACAGTGCCCGAAAGGAAACATTCATCGTTCTTCGCTATCAGTGTGGATGCGAAGAAACGCTGTTTATATGAAACCCAACGGGTCTTTACAGACAAATTTTTCTCACCGTCTCTGTTTTGCGTAAGCTTATCACATTTGTCGCCATCAAACTGATAGAACAGTGTTGTTCCATTCAGACGGTCTTCCTCTTCCTTTTCCTGCTGAAGAATATCCATCGTCCAGGTCAGGTCGATAAAAGAATTGCGCGAATAGACATATTGTTCCATGCCGACCAGATTGCAGGACACATCAATCATATAATCATCATACGGAATATGATATGCAAACTCAATGTAGCTGTTAACGGCAGTAGAATCACCATTTGAAGGGTACAGTCTCATTGAAAAGTCATAGCCATCTGGATCAGTGACATTTACATTTGAAGATACCGATGGGACAAAATATAAGTCATCAGTATTTATAAGTCGGTTATTTGAGAAGAAGCTTAATCCGAAAACATTGTCGGGACCTTCGAATAAAGTCAGCGGGAGAGAATCGAATGTGTGAAACTCAGGCAATGTCACTGACGCCATTCTGCCACCAAGAGTGGTGAAAGTCACCTCCAGTTTGGGAGTGGAAACAGTAACGAAAGTCTCGCTGCCGTTTACCGATGATGCGAAGACACCGAACTGATCATTAACCTTTGCATTGATGACGCTATCATTAGTTGTATCATTCGACTGATTTTCAGCAATATATGCTTGAGCAGCCTGAATTGAGTCGTTATGCATCCTTACAAGATTAATGGAATCGTTATAACGACGAGTCTGCTCAATTTGTTCTTTGGAAGGTCTCTGCCACCAGAAGAACAATGACAATACGAGGAATATGAGGACTAATCCTAATACGGAATTTTTATCCATGATATTTCTTGTTAACTGTTTATGTTATTTTTTACTTTCTTTATTTTTCATTGCAGCTGCAATAAAATCGACGAAGAGAGGATGAGGGTGGAGTACTGTGCTTCTATATTCAGGATGGAACTGGAC
>CALFIZ010000072.1 GCA_937877575.1 uncultured Marinilabiliales bacterium
CATGGCCGCCGGCGGTGACGGTATGCTTTTCAACCGGGAATTACTGCTGAATGAAAGATTCTCATCGATAGCATACTCTCTCGGTCCGTTCAAACTTGATGCCGGCAAGTCGGCAACGCACAGTATCCAAATCAACGACTATATCGGTGCTTTACGCGCCATGGTGGTTGCATGCGATGACAACAACGCATACGGCTCCACACAGCAGACAGTGAAAGTCAAGAATCCTCTTATGCTCATTCCTTCCGCTCCGAGAATCGTATCCCCGGGCGACAAATTCACAGTTCCTGTCCAAGTGCTTTCACCTGACAATTCAGGCAAAGACGTGAAAGTTTCAATAACCTGCAAGAATCTCAAAACGGCAAAGACAGATGTCAACGTAACCCTGAGCAAATCAGACGAAGGCACAGCCGAATTCGAGGTGACGGTACCCGACGTTTCAGACAATGCCGAGATAACCGTCAACGCAACATTAGGTTCTCTCAAGGCCACCTCAACCATCAAGATACCTGTCAGAACCCCATTCACAACCAAACACGACAAAATCGTCCAGGAAATCGGTCCCGGCAAGAGCTACAACGGCACTGTCGAATGCAACGGAATAGCCGGAACATCCACAGGCACTGTCACCGTCAACTCGCTCATACCTATTGATATTGACTCCCGCATCAAATATCTCGACTCCTATCCTTACGGATGCCTTGAGCAGGTAACGTCCAAAGGAATGGCAAAACTGTATCTTGAAACATTGACGAATCTCACTGATGACGAAAAAGCCAAAGTCAAAGAAGACATTGAAACAGTCATATCTTCATTCAATGGCTACATCAAGTCGGATTATTCACTCACCAATTGGAAATCAGGCACATACGTTAATTCGTGGACTGAATTATATGCGACGCATTTCCTCATTGAAGCCAAAAACCGCGGCTACAATGTTCCTGACGACATGCTCAAAGGCATCATCAAGCATCAGTCATCAATAGCAAAATCATGGAGAGAGCAATACGACAACAAAGGTGGCGATGTAATTCAGGCTTATCGTCTTTTTGTCCTTGCCCTCAACAACTCACCTGAGACAAGCGCCATGAACAAACTGAAGAATGTGGAAAACACTATGCCTCTGTCAAAAGCTCTGCTCGCCTCATCATACGCACTCGCAGGAAAGACATCGGTTGGCAAGGAGATTCTCCCGACCATTGACTACTCCTCCAACGAGATGCTGTCGAATTACTATACATGCTATGGTTCAAGATACCGTGACTTTGCCTTCATAACTCTTGCCGAAATGCTCTGCAATGTCGATGACGCAATAGTCAGAAACCACATTGATATCATTGCAAAAATCTATGAATCAGACCGTTGGATAAGCACTCAGACTTCCGCCTTCACATTGTTTGTACTTGGCAAATATGCCGATATTAAAGGCTTCAACAACTCGCCTGTCAATGCTGTCATCAAAATCAACAATGACGAAAAGGCATATACGACCAACAAACTTTCCGTTGTGGATAATTTCATTCCTGAGAAGAGCAATACGATTTCCGTCACCAACAAGTCTGACGGCCTTGTATATGCCACCATCTACACCAAGTACATGACTCCGGAATACAACTGCAAGGAAGAAGGCAACGGCTACAAGATGACAGTAAAATATTTCGACAAGAACGGTAATGCCATCGATGTTGCAAGTCTTGACAGAAACACCGATTTCAAGGCTGAAATCACCGTCACCAACACCTACACTGCATATCCTATCACTGCAATTGCCAGAATACATTTGTACGCATATGCAATCTTTTTATTGCCAAACTTACGGTTCGGGATAAGGAATGCCAATAACACCAGGAAGCTGTACACCATCTTACATGGTGCTAGTATTATGGCTATCACAAAAAGTATGACATAATTTTTCAATGTAAGCTTCTCGGTCTCATATATAAGCCTTAATATATAGGCTGTAAGAAGGAAGGATAATCCGCATATAACACCGTCATAGGAAAAGGATGTGGCCTCCTCTAACAGCATGGGGAATCCTGATATAGCGAACATGACCTGTTTCCCAAAGGGGGTTATCTTAATGGCATAATAGGTAAGTATAATATAAGTCATTAATCCAAAAAATCTTCCCAAAAACAGCAATGCCGCATTACTCATATGCAATATCCTTGCGATAGTTATGCCTATTGCCTGGGGCAGATGTGACACCATCGGAGCCTGTGCCTGAACCGTTGAACCGTTATAACTGTCT
>CALFIZ010000073.1 GCA_937877575.1 uncultured Marinilabiliales bacterium
GACGTGTGCTCTTCCGATCTAGGAGCATATTTCATCAAGAATATATTCATGAACCGTTTCTTCATTATCGGCTATCCATGCTGCGGTAAAACCCGTTTTTCACGGCAGGCAGCCTCCCATCTCAACATTCCTTTCTTCGATTCGGATGTTTTGGTCGAAATGGCTTATAATATGCCCATTGTCAACATTTTTAAAATCATGGGGGAAGAGGCTTTCAGAGAAAAGGAACATGAGATAATCTTGGATTTCTGCAACAACCGCGACAACTATATCATGGCTACCGGCGGCGGACTCCCATGTTTCTACGACAACATGGAGGTGATGAACAATGCAGGTGTTACGATTTTTATTAAAGCTCCGGCTGAAACACTTGCAATGAGAAATCTTCATGCCAAACATCTGCGCCCTAAGTTCATGGGAATGAATGAAGAGCAGATATTGCAGGTAATCAGGACCGAACTCCTGCAAAGAGAGACGGTTTATTCCAAGGCAAAGTTTGTAATTGACGGTACGACAAACAATTGCGCCCGGCAAATCGAAGAAATCATTGCCGGGGTGAATAATCATCCGTCTTAAATGCTATCGGATACGTCTTTTGCCGGTTGACAGGGCAATGATGGCATAAATCAAGGTCAGTATGATTATGATGGTGGCTCCGGACGGAATGTTAATCCACCATGACAGCAATATGCCCCCGATACATGCAATCATGTTGAACAGAAATGAATAAAGAAATATCCCCTTTAAACTGTGAGTGATGTTGTCGGCTGCAGACTGACCGATGCAAAGCATTGATATTACGAGTACTATGCCGACAATACGTATGCTTATGACTATCGTCAGTGCCGTCAGTATCATAAGAATCATGTTGTGTAACCTTACATTTATGTGCTGCGAAACGGCATATTGCTCATCAAAGGCGATATATAAAATCTTCCTGTAATTTATTGTAAACCAAATTATTAGAAATACTGAAAGAATGGCTGAGGATATTATGTCAGCGGTGTTGGTTGCAAGAATGCTTCCGAACAAATAACCAAGCAAATCCGGTGCGTATCCGTCACTCAGGGAGATAAACAGAATCCCCAATGCCATCCCTACCGACCAGAACATTCCTATCGCTGAATCTTCGCGGAGCTTGCCCTTGTTGGAAAGCATTTCTATTCCAACTGCTGTTGCGACTGCAAATGTTGCACTGCCGAGAATCGGACTGAATCCCAACAAGTACGCAAGTCCTATTCCTCCAAATGAAGCATGAGTGATGCCTCCGCTTATGAGCACTTTGCGCTTTATGACTACCCAACTGCCTATCAATGCGCTGGATATGCTGCATAATATACTTATTATCAGTGCGTTGACTATGAATGTGTATGAAAAAAACTCAGACATTGTTATGATGTTTTAAAACAGTGTGCGGAACGTCACCATGCGCTATTATCTGGATAGGACACCGGTATTGCGACAGCAGCTCTTCGGTGATTGCATTCGATTCATGATGGTAAAGCCCTTTATTGACACATGCGAAGGATTTTACATATTGCGAGATTGTACCGATGTCGTGTGAAACAAGCATTATTGCTTTTACATCGGATTCTTTGCTGAGATATTGGAACAGTTCAAACTCGCTTTCCTTGTCAATGTAAGTGTTCGGCTCATCGAGAAGCAGCAGGTCCGGCTTCGAGATGAGAGAGCGGCACAGCAGCGTTTTTTGAAACTGTCCGCCTGAAATCTGCCCCGGAGTCTTTTCGACTATAGAGTCGATATTCATCTTTTGTGTGAGTTCATCGAACCGGCTTCTGTACTTGTTAATCAGGTGTTTCTCTGACTTGTCTGTAAATTTCATCAGACCGGAGTAAATCACTTCCCTGACTGTTATTGGGAACATCCTGTCGATGTCGGACTGTTGCGGCAGATATCCGATGTTGAGACCTTCGGAAATATTGATGCTGCCTTTGTCAGGCTTTTTCAACCCGAGTATCAGCTTAAGCAGTGTGGTCTTTCCACCGCCGTTTGGCCCTATCACCCCGATAAAATCACCGTCTTTGATGTTTAGGGAAACATCATCGAGCGCTTTCACTCCGTCATACGAAGCGGAGACATGGCTTATTTCAATAAAATTCCGTGCGGTCATCTTGTCAGTATCTTTGCGATTTTTACCATGTTTTCACACCAGTCGTGGGCCATCGGGTCATAACATACTGCGGCTGCTCCGATTTCATCGGCTATATTTTTGACTGAAGTGCCTGCATATTGTGACTGGTATAAAATCACTTTGATGTTATTGTCTTTTGCAAATGTCACTATTTCAGCTATATGTGAGGCTGATGGCTCTTTGCCGTTATCTTCGATTGCGACTTGGTTAAGACCGTAGTGATGTGCAAAATAAGTCAGTGCCGGATGGTAAACCAGAAATGAATCGTTGTTTTTATCTGCCAATATTCCGGCCACTTTCCTGTCTGTGTCTATTATTCTCTCCCGAAGTGACATGTAGTTTTCATAGTAGGTGTCCTTGTTCGCCGTATCGTATCCGGCTATGGTGTTGTAGATGTTTTCGGCGATGACAAGTGCTTCGGAAGGGGAGAGCCAATAGTGCGGGTCGGCGCCATGGTATTCGCCGTTGTGATAATGCCCGCCTATTTTTTCGATATTTTCTGAGACATCTGTGAATTTGCAGTCCTTTGCAAGAGATTTGAATCTTTGCGTCCATGAATCTTCAAATCCGATGTTGCCTGTTTCGAAGTAAATGCATGCATCGGAAACATCCCTCAGATTCTGTGTGGTGGGTTCATAGCTCGTATGATTGGCGTTGGATGGGATGATTGCGATAACCTGCCATGTGTCGCCGACAATCGATTCAATGAAATACTGTATCGGAACTATACTTGTGGCTATTATTCGTTTGTTACTGTCTCTGTGTGAGTTGCAGCCACATAATGATATAAGCAGGCATGCTGTAAGTATGTATGTCAATGGTTTTTTCGTCGGATTATCTTTCATACAGTTTGTTTCTCAAATGACGATGCGAAAATAATTTTTTTTTGTCAGAGAAAAAAATTTTAAAAAAAAGTCTTGATATTAAAAAAAACACTATTTTTGCACATCGAAATTTTGTCCCATGGTGTAATGGTAACACTACAGATTCTGGTCCTGTCATTGAAGGTTCGAGTCCTTCTGGGACAACAAAAAAACCCGCTGGAAAGCGGGTTTTTTGTTACTATCTGTTAAGATACATTTCTTCGTAATATTTCTGGTAATCTCCGCTTGTGATGGTGTCCATCCATTCCTGGTTGTTGAGATACCATCTGACGGTTTTCTCTATTCCCTCT
This sequence comes from uncultured Marinilabiliales bacterium, assembly GCA_937877575.1. Lineage (GTDB taxonomy): Bacteria > Bacteroidota > Bacteroidia > Bacteroidales > BM520 > RGIG7150. Next base: position 3,327 of record CALFIZ010000073.1, read on the forward strand.
TCAAACTGGAGTGAAGGTTTCCATCCCAGTTCGCGTTTCAGTTTGGTGCTGTCAATTGCATAGCGCAGGTCGTGGCCTGCACGGTCAGTTACAAACGTTATCAAGTCCAAATCTGCACCTTCCGGACGGTTAAGGAGTCGGTCAACTGTCTTGATGAGCACTTTGATAAGGTCTATGTTCTTCCATTCGTTGAAGCCGCCGATGTTGTATGTTTCATTGATTTTGCCGTTATGGAATATCGTGTCGATGGCGCGTGCGTGATCCTCAACATACAGCCAGTCGCGGACATTTTCACCTTTTCCATAGACCGGCAGGGGCTTACGGTGGCGTATATTATTAATAAATAGAGGTATCAGCTTTTCAGGGAACTGGTAGGGACCGTAGTTGTTTGAGCAGTTGGTGACAATTGTCGGCAGGCTGTATGTGTCATGAAAGGCGCGCACGAAATGGTCGCTTGAGGCTTTTGATGCGGAATATGGACTGTGAGGCTGGTATTTGTTGCTCTCCGTGAAAAAGTCCTTGCCATAGACCTCGTGTTCTGAGATGTCCGATTTCATTCCTTCCGGATTTGTCATTTCAAGGGCTCCATACACTTCATCCGTGGAAATATGGTAGAATCTGAAATCGCTCATCTGCTTTTTCCCTTCGGCGGTTTGCTCTATCCAGTAGGTCTTTGCCGCCTGAAGCATTGAGAGTGTGCCGATAACATTGGTCTGCGCAAAAGTGAACGGGTCTTTGATACTGCGGTCAACGTGACTTTCCGCTGCCAGATGGATTACACCGTCAACATCATATTTGCGGAAAATGCCGAGAATGGTGTCAAGGTCGCATATATCGGCTTTAATAAATGTGTAATTAGACCTGTTCTCTACATCTTTCAGGTTGGCAAGGTTGCCGGCGTACGTGAGTTTGTCCACATTGATTATGTGATAGTCGGGATATTTGTTGACGAAAAGTCTTACCACATGGTTGCCTATAAACCCGGCTCCTCCGGTTATTATGATATTCTTTTTCATGTTTCTGGTTTTATATTTTTCCTGTATTTTTTTTGATTTCAATTAGTTTCAGCAGGTATTGTCCATATTCATTTTTTGCCATAGTCTGTGCCATTTCGGTCATCTTCTCGTCGGAAATCCATCCCTGTCGGTATGCGATTCCTTCTAAGCAGCCTATTTTCAGGCCCGTACGTTTTTCAATGACTTCCACAAAAGTGGACGCTTCCGACAGGGAGTCGTGAGTTCCGGTGTCGAGCCATGCAAAACCGCGTCCCAAACACTGTAGCATCAGTTCGCCATCATTGAGGAACCATTGGTTGACCGTGGTTATTTCCAGTTCGCCGCGCGCCGAAGGTTTGATTTTCTTTGCAATGTCAACGACTTTGTTGGGATAGAAATAAAGTCCCACCACTGCGTAGTTCGATTTGGGCTGTGAAGGCTTCTCCTCTATTGACAATACATTGCCTTTGCTGTCAAATTCAGCGACCCCATAGCGTTCAGGGTCAGCAACCCAATAGCCGAAAACCGTCGCCTTGTGCTCGGTTTCCGCCGCTGTCACAGAATTCTTCAACATTCTGACAAAACCGTTGCCATAGAAAATATTGTCGCCGAGCACTAAGCATACGCTGTCGTCACCGATAAATTCCTCACCTATTATAAATGCCTGGGCAAGACCATCGGGCGAAGGCTGTTCAGCATATTCAATATGTATGCCGTAGTCGGAACCGTCGCCGAGCAGCCGCTTGAACCCCGGCAAATCGTAGGGCGTTGAAATGACGAGAATATCACGAATGCCTGCCAGCATCAGCACTGATATCGGATAATAAACCATCGGCTTGTCGTAAATCGGTAATAGCTGTTTACTCACACCTTTGGTGATAGGGTAGAGACGGGGGCCGGGACCTCCGGCAAGAACGATACCTTTCATATATTGTATATTCGTTTTTACAATTTGCAAATTTCAGCAAAAAATTTGAAGTATGCAATAATAGTAAAAAAATTACTACTTTTGCGTCTCATCATTAACTTTTAAATAGTAATCAAAATGGATCTGAAATTTTATCGTTGCAGACATTGTGGTAACATCATTACCCATCTGCAGGACAGCGGCGTGAGAGTGGTATGCTGTGGCGAACCTATGGAGGAACTTATACCTAATACCAGCGATGGTGCCGGTGAAAAGCATGTTCCCGTAATAACTGCCGACGGTAATGTGGTTACCGTCAAGGTCGGAAGTGTCGAACACCCTTCCCTTGAGAAGCATTATATAATGTGGATTGCATTGCAGACCAAGCATGGCGTGCAAATCAAACACCTCAATCCGGGTGATAAACCTGCGGCCCAGTTCGCTCTGACAGACGGTGATGAGGTGGTTGCAGCATTCGAATATTGCAATCTTCACGGACTATGGAAAAAAGATATCTAATTAACAGATGCCGGAGGTTTTGCTCCGGCATCTTTGCTTATAAATTCTCTTCAAGATATTTTCGCACATCATCTGTTATTACATAAAGCCGCTCAAGAACATTCTCCTTTGTGTATCTTGCATTATGCATGAGATTGCGGCAGTACTCCAAACTGTTTTTCATAACCTCAAAATATACATTTTGATATAAACGCCATATTAAACAGCAGCAAAAATGTGAATCTCGAAATGCAACTGCTTCACGAAGATGGGTGGATTGAACGCTCAACGCTATATGCATTCAGGAGTTTTGATGAGCTAAGCCATGGCGAAGACTATATGGATGCAGACGAAGACAAACGATACAAAATAGATGTCTGGGCAAGGCTGTTTAAAGCAGATAGCCGGGAGAAAGTAAAGATGCCCACAGAAAGAAAACCGGAAATGGAAAAAGATAAATGACCTAAAAAAAGAGCAATAATTCCGACTGCGGCATTGACATTTGGGCAAATATATTGTATATTATCAGAGTTGCAAAAAGATATGCTGCCTTGGCTCAGTCGGTAGAGCGTCGCCTTGGTAAGGCGGAGGTCGGCGGTTCAAGTCCGCTAGGCAGCTCTTGCTTAAAACCCGGTTTTTTAACCGGGTTTTTTATACCTTACAGATATAGAAGAGGTG
>CALFIZ010000074.1 GCA_937877575.1 uncultured Marinilabiliales bacterium
ATGAGGGAGGAATTCATCAAACGCTGCGGCTATGACGTGCTGCCGTATCTGCCTTTTGTGTTGTTTAAGACAGGCAGTATGGGCAATGCGGTAAATTATGATGCGGTTGTGCCTGTGACAGACAGTTTCAACGAAGTGATACAGCGTGTGCGTTACGATTTCGAATATACCAAGGCAAGTCTTATCCTTGAAACCTTCAATGACGTGTATTTGAAATGGTGCAGGAAGCTGAATGTCAAGTCGCGCGCGCAGGCATACGGACGCGGTTTCTTCCCGTTGGAGACGAGCATGAATTATGATATCCCTGAATGTGAATCCTGGACGATGACATGGCTGCGGCACAAGCTGGGTGAAGAAATGTCGGAGACCGATTACAGACGCGGCAGGGCTTATACGATGGTGAACAAATACGTTTCTTCGGCGGCTCACCTGAAAGGCAACCGCCTTGTCAGCTGCGAGGAAATGACAAACACATATACTGTCTTCAACATGACGTTGGAAATGCTGAAGATAGGCGGCGACCAGACTGCAATATCCGGCGTTTCACATTCCATTTTCCACGGCTTCAACTATTCGCCCAAGGAAGCTCCTTTCCCCGGATGGGTGCGTTATGGCGCTTACTATAATGAAAAAAACAACTGGTGGAAGTTTTTCAAATATTATACCGCATACAAAGGCAGAATGTCAGCCGTGATGCGCAATTCCACAATGTATGCCGACATCGCTATCCTGAACCCTGTCGGCGATATGTGGACTACCATCGGAATGCAGAACGAACCGTTCCCGAGCACCACAATTTCCCAATATAAAACGTTAATTTGGGAATCCATCAACAAGTGCGGCGGCGGTTGTGACTATGTGTCGGAATCCGTCATCGGCGATGCTGCCATAAAAAACGGATGCCTTTGCTATAACTCGCGGAAATACAGCGTGCTGATTATGATAGCTGTGGAACGGCTCCTTCCTGAAACAGCCGAAAAACTTTTGGATTTCGTGTCTAAGGGCGGACGTGTGCTCGCAATTGAAAAGGAACCTCATCTCTCTTTGGGGTATAGGCGTGATTATCAGACTAATGACAAAACAGTCAGAAACGTTTTTGAAAAGATGAGGCTTTTCAGCAATAATTATCTGTTTGTTGACAGACCGGAGAAGGATTTTATCAGGTGGTACGACAACCTTATGAAAAAGTATGACCTGCCGCATTATTTGGATGTCGGGACCCCCGATGCTTACGTGATGCAGAACAGATATATCGCAGATGACAATTCGGAATTCTTTTTTATCTGTAATTCACACAGATACAACTCACATAAAACGAGACTGACATTTCATAGGGAGACTTTACGCGGTCGCAATGCTTCAGTCTGGGATTTGGAGACGGGAAAGCGTTATAATCTGACTCTTGATGCTTCAGGCAGCCGCGTTTTCGATTTGGGTCCTGCCGATTCCTTGCTGATATGTTTCGGTAAGGAAAAATGCAAGGAGGAATGGAAGCCGCTGCATGAGTTTGATTTCCATGATGTTATGGATTTATCTGATGATTGGGATGTGGAATTTGTATATAGTCTCGAGGATACTGTGAAAAAGGACTTCTTCCATCATCTTGTGGATTTGAAGGACTGTGAGGATGCATTTGGTGAGAAGGATTACAGGCATTTCAGCGGAACTGCCATATACCGGAAGCGTGTTTTCGGTCATTTTGCCGGTGAGCGTGTCCTGCTGAATCTCGGCAGGGTGGAGGGTGTCTCGGAGTTGTTTGTGAATGGTCATGACTGCGGTGCGAAATGGTATGGCAGAAGGATTTATGATATTACAGGGTGTTTGTCGGATGAGGCGAACGACATCGAAGTGCGTGTCACAACGATAATGGGTAATTATATGAAAACGCTGAAAGATAACAAGATAGCCCAGAAATGGGTGAACCGTAAGGGACGCGAGCAGCCGTACCAGAGTATGGGACTGATCGGTCCTGTCTGCGTAATGAGTTGATAATAGCAAACTTATAATTGATGAAAAAGACTTTGATATATATATCGTTCCTGATGATGTTTTTCGGGATATCGGCTCAGTCCGATTACTCCGCATCGTTTGACAAGGCTTATAAACTGTACCCGCAGATTCCGCGCGGATGCCTTGAGGCTGTGGCTTTCAACAACACACACGTCAATCACCTGACAGACATGAATTATACCGATAACGATTCCACGGCGATGCCGCGAAGCTATGGCGTCATGGGATTGGTGCTTGACGGTAAGGGCTGCTTTAGAAACAATCTTCAGACAATATCCGGCATGTCGGGGATTTCCGTAGCGTCGATATTGAATTCAGCCGATTCAAATATAATCGCGTATGCTTCTGCATTTGCTTCGATGATGAAAGCGTATGTTTCTGATAACAGGCGATTTGACATCGAAGACCTTAAACCTGTTTTCATCGGGCTTTCAGAACTTCCCCTGCCTGAAAAGGATGTTGAAGACGATTTTGTCTTAAACACAATGCTCTATTCGGTGTATTATTTTCTGAGTGACGCGGCTTTGTGTGACAATTTCAATGTCAAGCCTTACAAAGTGGATTTTGACAGATTGTTCGGCAAAAATATCCGGCAGCTTACTGCAGACGGTATAACCGTAAATGGCAATAATTCATCAATCGATGTGATGACAGAGACTGCGGATGGTGACGTGGCGGATGTAAAGGATGTCGGTGCGTCAGTTGACGAACCTGATTATGTCAAGGCTATATGGAGGCCGGCTCCTGAATGCAATTATGCCAAGGGAAGAAACGGTGCAACCATTCACGGAATCGTAATTCATTATACTGAAGGCTCTTACGCCGGTGCCATAAGCTGGTTTCTCAACTGCCAGTCCAGCGTCTCCTCGCATTATATCATCCGTTCGGTTGACGGTCAGGTGACGCAGATGGTTCGCGAGAGCGACAGGGCATGGCACGCGAGAAGTGCAAACACTTACACCATAGGCATTGAACATGAGGCATACGGAGACATCATCAGCTATTTCACCGATGCGATGTACAGGTCATCCGCTGATTTGGTGAAGGATATATGCCGCAGAAACCAACAGATTCTGCCTTACAGAATGTTCTATCGTGACTCTCTTGATGACGGCACCGCACTCGATTACGGAGTACATTCGCTGGGGGATTCCACAGCGTGCATTATGATAAGAGGCCATCAGCATTATCCGGGGCAGTCTCACACCGACCCGGGACCTTACTGGAATTGGAATTACTACTATAAACTTGTAAATGACAATATCAGTGTGACAGAGTTTGAAGGCGATTCGGGAACGTTTTATGACAGCGGCGGTCCTGCAGGTGATTATGGGGATGACGAACGCAGGGGATATCTGATACATTATGACGAAGCAAAAAACATCCGGCTGACGTTCAGTGAGTTCAACTTGGAAAAAGATAATGATTTTGTCTGGATTTATGACGGTCCATCGGTGTTTTCGCCTCTAATCGGGAGATGGAATACGCGAACCCCCGGCAAAGTCCTGTCATCGGGGAATTCAATCTTTGTAGAGTTCAGGTCGGACTGTGCAATCACGGCATCCGGTTGGGCCGCTTCATGGAAGGCGATTATGCCAGTCGATGTTATCAGTGTTTATCCTAATCCGGCAAGTGATTTTGTGAAGATAGAAGTGCCGGAAAGATTTTTTCCTTTAAAATTGTCCATTTATAGCGAAACGGGAAACCTTCTCAAAGAGAAAGAATTTAATTCGAGTTTTAATACGTTGGATATCAGCGATTTGCCTCAAGGAGTACTTGTATTTAATTTTACTAAGGGAGAACTTAACATACGTAGGATGAAAATTATTAAATTTGCAAAAAATTTTTATCATGAAGGATTATAAGAGATATACGGTAACAACGGCGTTGCCATACGCAAACGGTCCGGTGCATATCGGACACCTTGCAGGTGTTTATGTGCCTGCTGATATTTATGTCAGATACTTGCGCTCCAAGGGTGTGGATGTCATGTTTATCGGAGGGTCGGATGAACACGGTGTCCCAATTACCCTCAAGGCTCGTAAGGAAGGGACTACACCGCAGGCCATCGTTGACAGATACCATTCAATCATTAAGAAATCTTTTGAGGATTTCGGAATCTCTTTCGATATATATTCCAGAACGTCAAGCAAGACACATGCTGAAACTTCGTCGCAGTTCTTCCTTGACTTGTACAAAAAAGGCAAGTTCATAACCAAGACAGAAGCCCAGTATTACGATGAGGAGGCAAAGCAGTTTCTTGCCGACAGGTATATCACCGGCACATGTCCTCACTGCGGGAACCCGAAGGCTTATGGCGACCAGTGTGAAAAATGCGGCACCTCATTGAGTGCCAAAGACTTGATTGACCCTAAGTCGGCTATCAGCGGCAATGTGCCTGTACTCAGGGAAACCACTCACTGGTATCTTCCTCTTGAAGATTATGAGCCGTGGCTTCGTGAATGGATTCTCGAAGGCCATAAGGAATGGAAGGTTAACGTGTATGGCCAGTGCAAGTCATGGATTGATGCCGGTCTGCATCCGCGTGCCGTGACCCGCGACCTCGACTGGGGTGTGAAGGTCCCTCTCGAAGAAGCAAAAGGCAAGGTGCTTTATGTCTGGTTTGATGCTCCAATAGGCTATATTTCAGCGTCTAAGGACTTGAAAGGCGATGACTGGGAGAAATACTGGAAGTCGGACGACACCAGTCTTATCCACTTCATAGGTAAGGATAACATAGTGTTCCATTGCATCATCTTCCCTTGCATGTTGAAGGCCGAAGGCTCATATATCCTTCCTGACAACGTCCCGGCATTCGAATTTCTCAATCTTGAAGGCGACAAAATATCGACTTCACGCAACTGGGCGGTGTGGCTGCATGAATACCTGCTGGACTTCCCCGGCAAACAGGATGTGCTGAGATACGTCCTCTCTGCTAATGCACCTGAGACTAAGGACAACGACTTCACATGGAAGGATTTTCAGACAAAGAACAACAGCGAACTTGTTGCAATTTTCGGAAATCTGGTCAACAGGACTATGGTGCTGATAAAGAAATATTTCAACGGTATCGTTCCTGCCAAAGGCGAACTGACGGATGTTGATAAAGAGACTGTTAAGGGCATATCTGAGGTCCCTGGTAAAATTGCCGAAAGTCTCGAAAACTTCCATTTCCGTGATTCCCTCAGCGAAATGATGAATTTAGCCCGTCTCGGTAACAAATATCTCACGGAAACAGAACCGTGGAAAGTCTATAAAACTGACCCTGAAAGAGTTAAGACAGTGCTGAATATTTCGCTTCAAATCTGCGCAAATCTTGCCATAGTCGCCGAGCCGTTTCTGCCTTTCACTTCAGCCAAACTGTATAAGATGCTGAATTTTGGGAAGAAGGTCTGGAAGGATGCCGGCAGTGCGGAATTGATTGAAGCAGGTCATGTTCTTGCCGAACCTGAACTGTTGTTCGACAAGATTGAGGATTCAGTGGTTGAAGCCCAGATTGCCAGACTTCAGGAAACCAAGAGGCTTAATGAGCTGAATGCTCCTATTGAGATATCTCCGCAGAAGCCCGAAACCACATTCGATGACTTCTCGAAGATGGACTTGAGGGTTGGGAAGATCCTTGAGGCGGAAACAGTCCCGAAAGCCAATAAATTGCTCAAACTCCTGATTGACACGGGTATAGACAAGCGAACAATCGTATCTGGAATTGCTGAATATTACAAACCGGAAGAGATTATCGGCAAGAGTGTCTGCGTACTTGTCAACCTTGCGCCTCGCAAATTGAAGGGAGTCACTTCCAACGGTATGATTCTGATGGCTCAAGACCCTAAAGGCGGACTGTGCTTTGTGTCTCCTGTCGAGGATTTTAATCCGGGTTCGGAGATAAAGTAGTGAGAGCCTGGAAAACGGGTTATTAGGACTGTCTGCAACCGTTTCTATTGTTGCATGAAATGTTTGACGCGAACAGACATATTGTGTTTTACATCGCCGCCGTAAAGCCATGAGTCGGCAAAATGCAGATTTCTCAGCGGAAACATCTCCCTAAATTCCTCAATATATGTGAAATCTGATGGCAAGTCGCTGCATACCATAATGTTATGTTGCAGTCTGCCACCTGTCACATTAGGGACGATCAGGATGGAGTCGCGAGAGGCATTGTATTTTGCCAAGCCTATATGGTGTTCCTTGGATACGAATGTCGTGTCAGTGGTCCAGCTGATAGGGTTTATCCCTACAGCGGTTGCGGCAAATAGGGGACTGACGCCCGACAAGTCTGTAACAGAGTTAAACATGACCACGCAGCCGACGTCGGTGCTGTCTTTGGCAGGTATCAAACGGTTTGGATACTGCTGCAATTCATCTTCAGTGATTTGATAACCGATGCAATAGGCGGCAACCATCTGCCGGAATTGAGAGTCTGTCATACCGCTTTTCAGAAGCTCAATAAGCATTTCCGAACCCTGACTGTGCCCGACAAGGATGAACGGACGACCAGCGTTGAAGTGTTCCATATAGTACTGAAATGCGTTTATTACGTCAGACGCAGCCACATCCTTGCTGCGTCGTATTTTCCTTGCATTCTGGTTATATGCATCAAGAATCATCTGCCGGTAATACGGTGCAAAGAAATTGTAGTCGCAGTACAGCCGTTTGTTAAAATCCTGATTTTCATTAGCCATAGTCTTTATGGAGTCAATGCTGATGTCTGCCAGCCACGAATGGTTGTTGTCGTTGTAAGTCGTGACGATGACAGTCGGATAGACATAAAAGATGTCCACATCCTTTGAATTGTCGTTACAGGAGAACCAATAGGAGCTTTGAGAATAGTCCGGAGCGTCAGTGACCTGGATTTTGTTGCACATAGTGCACGTTGCAAGGATGATTAGAGAAACGTATTTGACTTTGTTCATTTTTGTTTTTTTGCAAAAGTAACCAATTTGGTGGTTTTCAGTTGGATTTTCACGCGGATTAAGTGCACAATTGGTTGTGGATTAATTGTTCGTTTCCGGAAAAAGGGAATGAAGAAAATCCCTACCTTTGCAGTTTGATTTTTAAACTTAAAATATGACAAAAATGATTAATGAAAAAAATAAGGCTATGCCTTTTGTTGCAATTGCTATGATTGCAGTGTTGTTGCTTGGAGCCCGGCCTGTACATGCTCAGAAAAAAGTTGGTGCAGGTATCGGTGATATTGTCAAAGAAAGCATAGAACCTCCTGTCAAGTTTTCTCTTATCAGCGATTTGGAAATAGGATGGTGTGACGTGCTGAACCCCGATTACACCTTATATCCGAAAGACAACGGATTTATGGAATTAAAAGTTGCCCCAAGTACTAACATTTCTCTTGGAGTTGCAGAAGTCTCTTTCCGTATCATAAATGGTTTTTATTTTAAGATAGGAGCCAGGGTTGATTGGTACAATTACGTCTTTGCAAATCAGATTACGCTTGTTGACGATGGCGCAATTGTACAGCCTTCTGCAATCACGGATGCCACCGATTTCAAGAAATCCAAGCTTGCGACCACTTATATCGGAGTTCCTGTAAGGTTGGTTTTTGGCAGTCCGAAAAAAATCAGTATAGGTGTGGAAGGTTCTGCTTCATATCTTGTGGAATCTCATACAAAATACAAAAACCCGGTGCAAAAGAACAAAGGTATCAGGCATCTTAATGAATTACAGCTGATGGCTGGAGCCTCAATATCTTTCAAAGGTATTGGCGTTTACGGAAGATATGCGTTCACCCCTATGTTCAAGACCAATGAAGGTCCGGCAGGATGCAACGGACTGTATTTCGGCATTTGTCTGGGTATATGATTTGAAGGCTCACCATAACAGGCGTGACTTTTTGTTATACAAGGCTTACCGTGACAGGTGAGCCTTTTTCTATTCCTAACAATTGGGAAACATTGGAATAGCACATTGCTATCTCAAGGTAGCCATGACATCCGAAGATGGCCAAAAGTCTTCCTTCAATGTCGTTTTTACTGCCGATATCCGTGTAAGTCTTTGAAATCATGTCTATCTGCGCATTTCTCGATTTTACGTTGATGAAGAACTTCTTGTCTTTGACAAATTCCTGAAACGCTTCTTTGGTAATGTTGACCACAGCATTGCTGTAACTGTCGATGTATATGACTTGTCCATGTAATTCGTTGTCAATGACGGTTGGTGAAAGATCTATAAGTTCGTTGCTGAAACTGCTTACAGGAGATGCAATGTTTTCGGTATCACCATTCACTATGGCGGAAGCAAATGCTGATGTCGATTCGACGAATGACATGAAATTGTTGACTGTGTCGGATAATGTGTTGAATTTTAATATTTTATCCTGTTTTCCGCAACTTATCAGCGACAAGATTCCGTTGTCGGCAGAGATAAAATATTGTTTGTCGTATAGCATGGCAACAAGAGGTATTGAGTCCGAAATCTCGGTTTGAACACCAATAATGTGTATGGTCCCTTCAGGGAAGGATTTATACGAACTGCGAAGTACAAAAGCTGTTTCTCTGATGTCAAATTTGGTGATATTGTTTGTGATGCTGATGATGGTGGCATTGGGGAGTGCGGTCATCAGTTTTCCGTTCAGGATGGCTTCATAAAACGAACCTTCTCCGAAATCTGTCGTCAGAGTTATTATTTTTTTCTTCATTTTATTTGTAGTTTTCAAAATAAATATACTTTTGTAAAACTTTACAAAGGTAATATTTTTTACAAAGTTAAATGGCAGAAAGCATAATTTCCTTATCAAATTATAATCCGGTTGAGATTTACGGCCCCAACAATGTGTTTCTTGACAAGATTCAGGATATGTTCCCGAAAATCAAGATAATAGCTCGCGGGGAGTTCATAAAGGTAATAGGAGCTGATGCTGACAGGCTGCTTTTCGAAAAGTATATCGACAGTCTGCTGATGCAGCTTGACACGTACGGTTCCATAAAGGAGAAGGACTTGCTCGATTGCCTCGAACAAGAGAAGAGAGTGGAGGATGCTCCGAAAGACGATGACGTGATTCTTTATGGCCGTAGTGGAAACATCATCAGGGCACGTACTAAAAACCAGCGCATGATGCTGAAGTCCATTGAGAAGAAAGACATGCTTTTCGCGATAGGCCCTGCCGGCTCAGGCAAAACCTTCACTGCAGTGGCATTGGCAGTCAAAGCATTGAAAAACAAAGAGATAAAGCGTATCATCCTGACACGTCCGGCAGTTGAGGCAGGGGAGAATCTCGGATTTCTTCCGGGTGACCTGAAGGAAAAACTCGACCCGTATCTCCGTCCGCTGT
>CALFIZ010000075.1 GCA_937877575.1 uncultured Marinilabiliales bacterium
GCCATAATAACATAGATTTTTTTCATAGTTTTTAATATTTATTTGGTTACACAAAAATAATAATTATTTACAAAAAAGAGGACATTGCCGTAACAATGTCCTCAAAAAACCACACTACAAAGGAACATGTATGTAAATAGACTTTACATCCGAAGTAATAATGTATGTCTGTTTGGCATCTATTCCTGTAACCGTCGCAGAATTCATGCTGTCAATCAGTTTATCAGGGAAATCGACACCTGCACCAAAACATACTTTGTTTTTACCAATCAGATGAGATGACACTTCAGGAGCATCGAGTGACTCTATATCATCCTTCAAAATATTGATAATCAATTCATCATCATAAACCTCAACAACCGCAGGAACAGAATTGCCATTTCTATCGCTTTCATAAGGAATAAGTTGCACAGAGCAAATTGGCCAACGATGAAGACATTTGTCATGCGGATTTCCAAAAACAAGCTTTGCCTTGTACTTGATCTTAGGGTGATCCGATGAGGCGGAAAGCGACTCAACAGGATTCGGGCTGTCGGTAGTACTTGCAAATGTCAGGTTTGGTGCGATAAAACATATTGCGATAATTAACAACATTTTTTTCATGATGGAATGCAATGTTTAGGTTATTAATAAGGAATATGGATATAAACCGCTGCCTTGTCTGAAGTTACAGAATATGTTTCACTACCGTCAATACCAAATACCGTCTTGCTGCCGATCTTTTTTATCACTTCCTCCGGAAACTCGACACTGCTGCCGAAACGCACTGACTTAACATTGATAAGATGCTTGTTAACTTCATTTACACCCAAATCGTAGATGTCGTCCTTGAGAATTCTGATAATGATTTCATCGTTATAACATTCAAGTGTTCCGGGAAGTTCATGTCCGTTATTGCCGCCAGGGGAAGCCACTGTGGTATCGGTTGAAACAGATAATTTGCAAACAGGCCACCAACCTGCGCATTTCACGGCCGGGTTGCCCAACTGAATGGTGATTGAAATTTTAAACTTTGGTGCTGCCACCTGCACATCGTTAGGAGCAGCGATTTCCATCTGTGAGGACTCTGCCGCACAAACATTTGTCTGATCATTGACTGCGAAACAAGCACCAGCAATTAATATAGCTGACGCCAACATAAATAATTTTTTCATAATATCTGATATTTTTAATTGTGCCTACTCTTTAATGGATTTTCAGCAATCTCCTTCTTGAATTCCTCAACTCGGATCCGAAGAGTTTTCATATATATATGTCAGAAACACCTGTTTTGTTACCACTTTTTTTTCAAAATTTTTTTGCTTACTTTTGTATAAATCTGAAAAACAATGATTTACAACAAAAAAACATATTGATATTTTTTTGTACCTTTGTAAACTTTTAAGGGAAAAGAAAAATATCATGAAATTTAAAAGATTTTTACCACTCGTTTTATTAGTTCTGATTTTCTCAGGCTGCCAGAACAACAAAGTTTATTACGAAGACAATTTCAAATTTGAAAATAACATCTGGCCTCGTTTCAATCATGTGACTTTCGATGTTCCGATAAATGACGCGAACAAACATTATGACCTTTTGCTCACAGCCTACTATGATATAAACATCGACTTCGATGAACTGCCGATTCAGGTCAATACCGAGACTGAGGATGGTGAGAAACGGTTCAGTGAATTTCATATCAAACTGAAAGACAGTCATGGTGCTCACAAAGGCACTATTAACGATAAAAAGGATTGTATAGAAATACAGCACGTGATAAGGAAAGACTTTACCGTTGGCAAGCCTGGCAAACTTCATGTTGACATTGAATGTTTTTATCCAAAATACAATATCCCTTACATCAAGGAACTCAAGCTGCAATTGGTTAATGCAGAAACTTCAGCAAAATAGCATGACAAAAGACATTCAGTCATTAGTTGACAAATATTACCCTGAGGGGTCACCGGCACGTGAGAAGTATATTCCTCATGTACAAGCTGTTACGGATGCTGTTGCCAAAATCATACTGCACAATCCCGACCTGAAAGTTGACAGACAGCTGGCGCTTAACGGTGCATATCTGCATGATATAGGCATCTGCATGACCAATGCCGAATCACTCGGATGTTACGGAACAGCCCCGTACATTCAGCATGGTGTTCTTGGGAGGGATATCCTGATAAAGGAAGGTTTCGGGCAATATGCCATGATTTGCGAGAGGCATGTTGGGACGGGGCTCAGCAAGGAATTTGCCGATGCGAACAATTTTCCTGAGCCGCACAGGGATATGAAACCGGAAACCATTGAGGAAATACTCGTATGCTATGCAGATTCTTTCTTCTCAAAATCAAGTGATGACCTCACAAAGCCGGAGCCTTTGGAACACATACGCTCAAAAATAGCAAAACACGGCGAAGAAGGTATGGCAATTTTTGACAATTGGTGCAAACAATTCGGTACTGACTACCTTTATAAATAAAATGATGAAAAGAATAGCTGTATTAGGTTCAACAGGTTCCATAGGAACACAGACATTAGACATTGTCCGCAGACATCCGGACATGTTCGGCATTGAGGCGCTTGTTGCCGGTTCGAACTCGGAACTGCTTATAAAACAGGCTATTGAATTCAACCCGAATACGGTGGTCATTGCCGACAAATCCAAATACAAGGAAGTTGCTGACGCATTGCAGCCCAAAGATATAAAGGTGTTTTCAGGTCAGGAATCGGTCAACCACATCAACGATGCAGCCGACTACGATTTGATGGTTCAGGCTATTGTAGGTTTTTCAGGATTCGAGCCGACATACAGGACAATACTTGCGAAGAAGCCGATTGCCCTTGCAAACAAAGAGAGCCTCGTGGTTGGCGGAAGAATGATAATGCAGCTTGCAGCCGACAATCACGTGCCCATCCTGCCGGTAGATTCGGAACATTCAGCCATATTCCAATGCCTTCAGGGTGAGCATTACAACAAGATTTCCCGCATACTGCTAACAGCTTCAGGCGGACCTTTCAGAGGTAAAAACTCCGATTTTTTGGAAACCGTCACTCCTGAAATGGCGCTGAAACATCCCACCTGGAAAATGGGCAACAAAATAACGATCGACTCTGCAACATTGATGAACAAAGGTTTCGAAATCATCGAAGCCGTACTGCTGTTCAATGTTGACGTCCGACAAGTCGAGCCTGTCATCAATCCGCAGTCTGTCATCCATTCCATGGTAGAGTTCGAAGACGGCTCCATCAAAGCCCAAATGGGATATCCGACCATGACTATTCCTATCCAGTATGCCATGACATATCCGCTGAGATACCCCACACTGCTGAAAAAGTTCGACTTCGCCGATTACCCTGCCCTCAGTTTCGAAAAAATTGACACTGACACATTCAGGTGCGTCAACCTTGCAAAAGAAGCAATAAACACAGGCGGCAGCATGACAGCGGTTCTAAACGCCGCTAACGAAGTCGCCGTATATGCTTTCCTCAACAGAAAAATCCGGTTTACTGACATACCGAGAATTATAGAAAAAGCCATGAACGAACACAATACTATTTCAAATCCGACGTTTGAAGATTTAGTAAGTGTTGATGCACAGACAAGAGAAAAATATTCAATAAAGTAAAGTAAAAAATGACTGTACTAATCAAAATAATACAACTCATCCTTTCATTGTCACTTCTCGTAATTGTACACGAGTTCGGACATTTCATTACAGCAAGGATTTTCAAGACACGTGTGACAAAATTCTACATTTTCTTCGACACCAAGTTTTCATTGTTCAGGTTCAAAAGGTTTAACGGAAAATGGCATTTCAAATTTTTCGGCAAAACCTTAAGCGACATGGAACTCGTTACGGATGAAAACGGGAAGCCGGTTCTTGACGCCAAGGGCAACAAACAGTACCAACCGATAGACACTGACAAATTACCCGATGATGACTGGCGCAAATATCCCGACAACACCGAGTTCGGTATCGGCTGGATTCCTTTCGGCGGCTATTGTGCAATATGCGGCATGGTCGATGAAACCCACTCTGCCGCAGCGCTTGCATCTGAGCCTCAGCCTTACGAGTTCAGGTCGAAGAAAAAATGGCAGCGTCTGATAATCATCCTTGCAGGTGTTATCATGAATGTCATAACCGCCATGGCAATCTACATCGGACTGCTCTCGCATTATGGAGAGGCATATCTGCCCAACTCAAGCGTAAAATACGGTATTACTGTCGATTCCGTGGGTTATGAAATGGGGCTGCGCAATGGCGACTACATACTGAGCGTTGACAATCAGGAAGTTGAAGACTTCTATGCTATCCCGAGCAAAATACTCATCGACCAGGCCAAAACCGTACAGGTTCTCAGAGACGGTCAGCAACTCGACATAGAAGTTCCCGAAGAAACTTTCACAAAGCTGATGAAAGCCACAAGCATTACTTTCATCGCACCGAGAATACCGTTTACAGTAGGCGGATTTTCAGACGATTCTCCTGCCAAAAAAGCTGGCATTGCAGTCGATGACAAAGTAATCTCCGTTGACGGACAGACGGCTGAATATTTCGACCAGTTTAAAGAAATAATAACTGACAGCAAAGGGCAGACTGTTAACATCATAATTGTAAGAAACTCTGACACACTAAGTTATCCAGTTCAGGTCTCAGAGGACGGACTTGTCGGTGTATATGCAAACACCACCAACATTTTCGAAATCAAACAGAAGGACTATACATTTGCACAGGCAATACCGGCAGGATGCAAACAGGCATTCACACAGATGGGCAGTTATGTAAAGAGTCTGAAACTGCTGTTCCTGCCTAAAGCCAAAGGCTACGAATCACTCGGCAGTTTCATTTCCATAGCAAACATCTTCCCGGGAACGTGGGACTGGTATTCATTCTGGCGTCTCACCGCCTTCCTGTCGATTATTCTCGCAATAATGAACGTACTGCCAATACCTGCATTGGACGGTGGTTATGCAATTCTCATAGTCTATGAGATGATTACAGGCAGAAAACCGAGCGACAAGTTCATGGAAAAGGCAAACACGATAGGATGGCTCATCCTTATCGCGCTGCTGCTCTTGGCAACTTGGAATGATATGACTAAATACATTTTCAGAATAAAATAGAATGAAGAAAGCATTTTTAATGATACTTGACGGCTGGGGCATCGGTGACGGCAAAAAAGACGATGTCATAAGTGTGACTCCAACGCCCAATTTAGACAGATTATATGCCGAATATCCCAATTCACAACTTATTGCCTGCGGTGAGGCGGTAGGGCTTCCCGAAGGCCAGATGGGCAATTCGGAAGTCGGCCACACCAATATCGGCGCCGGCAGGATAATCTATCAGGATCTTGTAAAAATCAACCATGCATGCAATGACGACAGCATATTTACCAACAAGACCCTTACCGATGCATTCAACTATGCAAAAGCCAACAACACAGCGGTGCATTTCATGGGGCTTGTATCGGACGGTTGCGTGCATTCATCTGAAGAACATTTGGTTAAGTTATGTGAGATGACCCGTCAATTCGGTCTCGACAAGGTTTATATCCACGCTCTCACAGACGGTCGTGACACTGCTCCGACGAGTGGGATAAGATATATCACACAATTAGAAGAAGCCATTAAAGACACTTCCGCAAAGATAGCCACCGTTGCCGGCAGGTTCTACACCATGGATAGAGACAAACGCTGGGACAGGGTAAAGATGGGCTATGACGCCATGGTTCACGGCATCGGCATCAAAGCACACAGCGCCGCTGAAGCTGTCAACAGTTCATACAGCAACGATAAGACGGACGAATTCATCGTTCCGACGGTCATAGTTGATGAAAATGACCGTCCGGTAGGTTTAATCAAGGAAAATGACGTCCTTGTATGTTTCAATTTCCGTAACGACAGAATGCGCGAAATAGTCAGCGTGCTGACGCAGCAAAGCCTTCCTGATGAAGGACTTGTGATGATAAAGGGACTTTACGGCGTAACCATGGTTCCATACGATGACAAATTCACGGGTCTGCATATCATCTTCGACAAAGAGTCGGTGACCGACACCATCGGTGAGACCGTATCGAAAAACGGACTTCGACAGATTCGGATAGCCGAAACCGAGAAATACGCCCACGTTACATTTTTCTTCAATGGCGGTGTGGAGACCGAGTTCCCGGGTGAAAAACGAATTCTGATTCCTTCACCTAAGGAGGTCAAGACTTACGACTTGAAGCCCGAAATGAGCGCATACAAAGTGAAAGACGCCATCATCAAGGAAGTCAATGATGAAAGTGCCGACTTTATATGTTTGAATTTCGCAAACGGTGACATGGTCGGACATACAGGAGTCTATGAAGCAATCGTAAAGGCAGTGAAAGTTGTTGACGAATGTGTCGGAGAAGTGGTTGAAGCCGCATTAAAGCATGATTATGAAATGGTTATCATCGCTGACCACGGCAATGCCGACCATGCCATCAACGATGACGGCACACCGAATACGGCTCACTCACTGAATCCTGTCCCCTGCATCATAGTATCCGACAGGTTCAAACACGTCGAAAACGGTCGTCTCTGCGATGTGGCACCGACAATACTGACCATGATGGGACTTGATATTCCCAAAGCAATGACAGGCAAATGCTTAATCTGAACAGAACATCCGTCGTCATCGCGCTGACAGCCTGCCTTTCAGTGCCATGCGGTCTGACGGCTCAAACCGACAAGACATCCGACAAGACTGAAATACAGCTTATTCAGGCCGACAGATGGTTCTATTCAAAAGACTTAAATGCAAATTCACAATTCATTGTAGGCAACGTCATCCTGCAGCACGATTCGGCGTATCTGCTATGCGACACAGCTATGCTATACAAGGCAACCAACACCGTGGAAGCATACAGCAACGTCCGCATCATCGACAATGACACCATCAACCTTTACGGTGACTATCTGACCTACAACGGAAACACAAAAATAGCCGATATCCGGGGAAATGTCAGGCTCGTTGACCCGTCAACGACACTTGAAACGTCACAGCTGACCCTCAACAGGAACACCCATACCGCCTACTACGACTCCGGAGCGACAATCACCAACGGGGAAAACAAACTCGTAAGTGTTGACGGCATCTACAATACCCGCACCGGCAACCTCTCATTTCACAAGGACATTGTCATCACCAATCCCGACTACATTCTCAAATCCGACACCATGCTCTACAATGTTGACAGAAAAGTAGTTACAGCCATTGACTCGACTACAATCTTCAACAAGGAGAACACCATGTTCTGTCGTTCAGGCACATATAACCTTGAAACAGATAAGGGATCCTTCAACAATAGCGTGGAAATCCGTTACGACAACTATATCCTGTTTTCTGACAGCCTTTATTACGAAAACAAAAAAAACCATGCAGAAGGCTATGAAAATGTGACAGTTATAGATACCACAAACAAAATCACCTCATGGTCAGACTACATCGAATTCAACAAGGAAGACGGCTACGGATTCATCAGCGGAAACTCAAAAGTGAGGTATCTCACCGAAAAAGATACGATGTACATCTTGGCCGATACCATTCGTGCGACTTTCGACAGCACCCTTATTGATATAACTGCCTACAATCATGTGAAACTGATACACAAGGATTTCCAGGCAGTATGCGATTCAATGGTGGCATACAGAGTCGATTCGTGCGTGAAGTTGTTCAACTTTCCTGCTCTCTGGACCGGCAAAAACCAGATTACCGGTGACACAATCATACTTTACACCACCGATGGCAAAATAGACAAGTTGCACATTCCTTCCTCCGGATTCATCGCTGCACAGGACACACTCGGCTCAATCAATCAGATAAAGGGCAATGAGATTTCCATCTATTTCAAAAACTCCGACAATGACAGTGCTGACTCAAACCAGGTCAATGGCATTGATTATGTGGCTATTGATGGGGATAACAAAGTGGTGTATTTCTTGAGAGATGACAGTTACGAACTTATCGGAATAAATGTGGTGTCGGCTAAAAATTCAAAAATAATCTTTGTTGATGGTGAAATGCGGGATTTCATTTTCTTTTCCGATGTAAAGAGTGACATATACCCGACTGACAAGTCAGACCCGTCGATGGAAAAATTAGACGGACTGAAGTGGCGTGAGGAAGAGAGGCCGGCCACAGAATAATACCCACTCATCTGCATATTTCGGCATAATTCTTGCTGTATAACAGATTTTCATCTTTATACAGAAACACAAAACAAAATGCGAAATAAAGTAATAGCGCTTATCATTCTTTTCAGCTGCATTGGTGTCATAAATGCTCAGGACAACACGAGACTGGTACTGTCATTGGAGCAGGCGGAACAATATGCTGTAGAGCACAACAGAACCTTGCAGAATGCCAATATTGAGGTGCAGAAAGCGCATCGTACACGCTGGCAGGCATTAGCCTCAATGCTGCCACAGGTAAATGCCAACTTCGACTATCAGAACTTCTGCGGTTACTCCATGAATTTCATGCAAGGGCTTTCAATCCCGATGAACCCGTCCGGGACTCTCGGGGTCACGGCTTCAG
Organism: uncultured Marinilabiliales bacterium; assembly: GCA_937877575.1. Classification (GTDB taxonomy): domain Bacteria; phylum Bacteroidota; class Bacteroidia; order Bacteroidales; family BM520; genus RGIG7150. The sequence continues at coordinate 8,547 of CALFIZ010000075.1, forward strand.
TAGCCCTGAGCGGTGCCCAGATAGTCAACACACTGATATCCGACATATCCATCGATATGCAGGATATCTCCCAAAAGCAAAGCGAACAGAACATCATAGCCAACGTGGACAAACTGTACTTCTCGACATTGGCAATGGAAGGAACCGTTGGTTTGCTGACAGAAAGTCTCAACAATCTGGAAAGACTGCAGGAAATGACAGAGGGGGCTGTGAAAGCAGGTGTCATCGAACAAACTGAAGCCGACAAGATTTCAGTCCAGGTAGCAACGATGCAAAGTTCCATCAATTCAACAAACCGCTCCATAGAAATGCTTTACAACTCATTAAGACTTCAGTTGTGTACAGACGTCAACTGTGAGATAATACTTAGTGACAAATTAGACAACCTGCTAAGCCTCAGCGAAATACAGGACCTCCTCGGCAAAGATTTCATTTTGGAGAACAACTATTCCTACCAACTTCTCGAAAAAAATCTTGAGTTGTCAAAAAAGCAGATAACACTTTCAAAAATGAACTGTCTGCCGACAATAAGCACATATTATCAATATTCAGCAAAGACATACTTCGGCAAGGAAGAAGGAATGAACATGACGCCTCCTAACATGGTAGGAGCCTCATTGTCAATACCTTTATGGTCATCTCTGTCGAAACGAAGTGCCGTCGAACAAAGCAAGCTGAATTACAAGACGACGGAGAACACCTTCAATGACACGAAGAACGCGCTTTTAGTACAGGACCGCCAATTGAGGTACAATGTCACATCAGCCTACGAGACATACCTTATACAGCAGGACAACGTTGATGTTACAAAAAGAGTATTCGACAATATATCAAACAAGTTCGAATACGGAAGAGCTTCCAGCCTCGAAGTCACCAACGCAAGCACTGACATCATCGCTGCTCAGAACAACTATATAAAAGCCTTGCTTGAACTTGTAGAGGCGCACATTGAATTAAGAACATTACTTAACATTTCCAAATAATGAAAAAAGAATATATCGCTCCATTATCATTTGTCCTGCTTGCAACGATACTTGTAAGTTGCGGTCAGCAAACATCAAAGGACACGACCGTTGAGACTGAGAAGGTAGAACTCGTTAGAACTCAGGTCATTGAGAAAACAACAATAGCAAGAAACCTTAACATCACCACGACATTGGAGGGTTATGAGACACAGAAAATCTCCCCGTCCCTCACAGGCAAGATAGAGCACATCTACGTTGAAGTCGGCAACAAGGTAAGCAAGGGGTCAGACCTTATCAGAATGGACCAGAATCAATACAACACAGCATATCTGACATTTCAGAATCTTAAGACAGAGTTTTCCCGTGTTGAGTCACTGCGGGCTTCCGGGAACATCTCGGAGCAGACATACGACCAGACCAAGCTCCAGTATGACCAGGCACAGGAGTCACTTGAATTTCTGAAGGCCAACACGTACGTCAAAGCTCCTTTCTCCGGCGTGATTTCAGCCAAAAACTACGAAGACGGTGAGTTATATAGCGGGTCACCAATTCTTGTCCTTACACAGATCAGCACACTGAAGGCTTTCATCAATGTTCCCGAATCCTATTTCCCGCTCGTCAAGGAAGGCATGAAGGCGACAGTCACATCAACGATATATCCGGATGAGACATTTCCGGCAACGGTGGAAACCGTTTATCCTACCATTGACGCCTCATCACACACATTTCAGGTAAAACTGCGCATTCCGAACAGCAGGGAACTTCTCCGTCCGGGCATGTATGCCAACACTTATCTTGCACTTGGAGAAGAACAGACCGTCATAGTCCCTTATCAATCAGTACTTAAGCTGCAAGGCTCAAACAACAGATACGTGTTCCTCAACGACAACGGTGTGGCAAAACGTGTCGATGTCACTTTGGGCGACCGCTTTGACGACCGGATAGAGATAATATCCGACGGCATAAAGGAAAATGACGAACTCGTCGTTGTCGGTCAGGCAAAGTTGGTTGACGGCAGAAAACTGAATGTTCAAAAATAACCAATTGATTATCTGAAAAATGAGTATATACAAATCTGCAGTTGACAAGCCCATCACCACACTGCTTATCTTTGTGGCAGTGTTTATCATAGGTTTGTTCTCTTTATCAAAGCTTCCTATCGACCAGTTCCCGCAGATGGATCCCCCATATATTTCCGTAATGACCGCATACCCAGGAGCCAACGGAAGTGAGATTGAAACCAATGTCACCAAACTGTTGGAGAACTCACTCAACTCAGTCGAGGGACTTAAGACCATAACATCATCTTCAAGGGACAACCTTTCCTTGGTATCCCTCGAATTCAAATGGGGAGAGAACCTTGACGAACGTGTCAACGATGTGCGTTCGGCCATAGACATGGTATATGACAACCTTCCTGACGGATGTTCCAGGCCGACCATATTCAAGTTCAATTCAAGTTCCATGCCTATTGCGCAGTATGCAATCACTGCCGATGAGAGTTATCCCGGACTCAACAAAATACTTGACGACAATGTGGTGACAGTGCTGAAGCAGATTGACGGTATCGGCACAGTATCGATTTCCGGTGCGCCGGACAGGTATGTATATGTCGAACTTGACCCCAACAAAGTCGATGCATATAACCTCAGCGTGGAGCTGATAGGCAATGCGATATCATCCAACAACCTCAACTTAGCATCAGGTTCGGTGAAAATGGGCAAGGAACAGTATCAGATACGTGTCCAGGGCGAATACGTCGAAAGCAGTGAAATTGAAGACATCGTCGTCACCACAACATACGACGGAAAGCAAATACATGTCCGCGACCTCGCCACAGTGCGCGATACCATCAAGGACGTAACCTTAGAAGAGAAAATCAACGGCAAGGACGGTGTCCGTCTGATTATAATGAAACAGTCGGGTGCCAACACCGTGCAGATATGCAACGATGTCAGGGAAATGCTTGCCACGATTCAGCCGAAACTGCCGCCGGACATCAAAATCACGCTTATCTATGACCAGTCGGAACAAATCACCCATGCCATCAAAGGATTGGGAGAATCCATCTTCTATGCTTTGATATTCGTTGTATTGGTGGTATTGTTCTTCCTTGGTCGCTGGCGTGCAACCATCATCATCGCGCTAACCATTCCTATCGCACTGATAGTGGCATTCATATATCTTTTGGCCACAGGCAGTTCACTGAATATCATTTCATTGTCATCACTGACAATTGCAATCGGTATGGTTGTTGATGATGCCATAGTCGTCCTTGAAAACATAACACGGCACATCGAGCGGGGCTCCAGTCCGAGGGAAGCTGCAATTTATGGCACCAACGAGGTGTGGGTGTCTGTAATCGCGACCACATTGGTCATCGTGGCAGTTTTCGTACCACTGACCATGTTGCAGGGAATGGCCGGCATACTTTTCAAAGAGCTCGGCTGGATAGTCACGATATGCGTCTGCACATCAACCACAGTGGCTATATCCCTAACCCCTATGCTTTGTTCAAAGCTGCTGAAGACAAAAGACAAAATACTTAACCAGACACCGTCGGAAAAGCAGAAGAAAAGACGCCTCACATACGAAAACACCGTGGTGCGTTTGCTTGACAATATAGACAAATTATATGCTAAATCACTATATTTCTGCATAAGGCACAAATTCGCCTCATTGCTGGTTTTAATTGCCATTTTCGCAGTCTCCATGATACCTGTTGCAAAAGGGAAGGTCGGCACTAACTTCATGCCTTCCTCCGATGAAGGCCGTTTGTCGCTGACTGTCGAATTGCAGAGAGGCACACGTATCGAAGAGACCATGAAAACCGCGAGAGACATTGAGAATGCAGTATTTGTCGCTGTTCCTGAGACACAACTGATTTCAACGTCACTGGGTTCAAGCGACGAGTCTGGCATTTCTTCATTATTTTCATCCATTGTAAAAACCTCCTAAAAATCATTTCTTTGTACTATATAATACCTCAAATCACTATTTTAATAAAATGGAATATATTTTAACTTGTTTTTTGATTAATTTCTTTATTTTTTGGGTGTTG
>CALFIZ010000076.1 GCA_937877575.1 uncultured Marinilabiliales bacterium
GTAAACGCCCAACAACTATTATCTTTGCAGAAAAATTACGTTATGAAAATAATAGGCAAAATGACCATTGTACTTGCAATTACAATTACCGGTTGTACGAATCAGAAAATTGAATATCCTGTCACTCAGAAGTGTGACCAGAAGGATGATTATTTCGGAACCATTGTCGAAGACCCTTATCGCTGGCTTGAAAACGATACATCGGCGGAGACCGCTGCATGGGTGAAGGCTGAGAATGAGGTGACATTCAGGTATCTTGACAAAATACCGTTCAGGTCTGAAATAAAGGAGCATTTGACAGAACAGTGGAACTATCCGAAGGTCTCTTCACCGTTTAAGATAAACGGACGCTGGATGCAGTACAAAAATTCCGGTTTGCAGAATCAAAGTGTATTGTATCTGCTTGAAAATTATGATGATACGGAAGGAACTGTTCTGCTTGACCCGAACAAGCTGTCAGATGACGGAACTGTCGCACTTACAGACATTGAAGTCTCAAACGATGGCAAGACATTGATATACAGTATTGCACGCGGCGGCAGCGACTGGAATGAAATCATGTTCATGGACATCGACTCACGCAAGGGACTTGATGACCATCTCAAATGGATAAAGTTCTCAGGTATTGAGGCTTACAAGGATGGAATAATCTACAGCCGTTATCCTGAGCCCAAAAAAGGTGATGAACTTACCGCGATGAATGAAAACAGCATGGTCTATTTTCACAAAATCGGAACAAGACAGTCGGAAGATGCACTCATATACTCTGACCCGTCACATCCAATCAGAATCAACTCCATAACCACCGATGAATCAGGCGAGTATCTGTTCCTGTACGGCTCGGAGGGAACTTCCGGCAACACTATGGCTTTCAGAAAAGAAGGTGACAAAATATTCACGCCGATTGTTGACGATTTCGAGAACAACACTTACTTAGTCGAAGTCATTAACGGCAAATTTTATCTCTATACCGATATCGGTGCCCCGCGCTACAGAATAGTTGCCGTTGACCCGAAGAATGTCGCAAGGTCGGCATGGACTGAAATCATCCCTGAAGATGACTGTGTGTTAGAAGGAGTCAGCGCCCTTCACGATAAACTCATCGCTTTTTATCTCAAAGATGCACATACACTTGTAAAAGTGTTCGATAATAATGGGAAGTATTTATATGATATTGACAATGATGGCGTTGGCAGTATATCCGGATTCGGCGGAAAAAAAGATGATACTTTGACATTCTATTCTTTTACGTCTTACAATGTTCCTTCAATCACTTATAAATATGATGTTGACAACAACGTTTCCACCGAATTTTATCGTTCGAAGATAAAATTTGATTCCGAAAATTACATCACCAAGCAGGTTTTCTTCGATTCCAAGGATGGTACGAGGATTCCGATGTTCCTGACATATCGCAAGGACATTGAACTTAACGGAAAGAATCCGACCATGCTATATGGTTACGGCGGATTCAATATCAGCATGACACCTGCATTTGCCATTTCGCGTCTGCCGTTGCTTGAACGTGGCGGAATATACGCTGTGGTTAATCTTCGTGGCGGTGGCGAATACGGTGAGGAATGGCACAAGGCCGGAACGAAGATGAACAAACAGAATGTGTTTGACGACTGCATAGCCGCTGCCGAGTATCTTATCGGCAACAAATATACATCTCCTGAATATCTCGCTTTGTCAGGTGGTTCGAATGGCGGTCTTCTCGTCGGGGCTGTCATCAACCAGCGTCCTGACCTGTTTGCAGTTGCGTTGCCGGCAGTAGGAGTGATGGACATGCTCCGCTATCACAAATTCACCATCGGCAAACATTGGGCTGTCGATTATGGTACAAGTGAAGACAGCAAGGAGATGTTTGAGTACCTTTACGCATATTCTCCATTGCATACCATCAAGGAAAATGTGGAATATCCTGCTGTGTTGGTCACTACAGCCGACCATGATGACAGGGTGGTGCCGGCACATTCTTTCAAATATGCAGCGACATTGCAGGAAAAATATCATGGTGACAAACCTGTTTTGATTAGGATAGAGTCGCAGGCAGGTCACGGCGCCGGAAAGCCTACGGAGAAGAGTATCAATGAGATAGCTGATGTTATGTCATTTATGTTCTATAATATGCCTAAAAAGAAATAGATAAATGGAAAAAAAACGTTTTGCAGGCCATTCCGCCATACTTATTGCAAACACCTTGTTCGGTTTCGGTGTCCCTGTCAGCAAACTGCTGCTTGACAAATGGGTGACACCAATGGGTTACATGGCATCGCGAAGTTTTTTCGCCGCATTGATATTTTGGGTTATTGCGATGTTTATGCCGAAGGAAAAAGTTGAACGCAGGGACCTGATTATCATTCTCTTGGGCGGTGTTATGGGCTTTGTCATTTCGCAGACTCTGACAGCATGGGCGTTGGTATATACCACTCCGACGTATTATTCGATGGTGGCTGCGCTTGTCCCTGTTATTGTTATGCTTTTGGCTGCATTGTTTATCGGTGAGAAGATAACATTATTAAAGTTTATCGGTGTTGTTGTCGGCATAACCGGTACCCTGCTGATGGTCTTAAAAGTCGGGGATAACGGCAGTGGCCGCAACGACATGTTGGGAATTCTGCTTACCTTGCTGAGTGCCGTCACTTGGGGCGTTTACCTGATTATAACCCGCAAGGTGTCAGATAAATACACGCCGGTGACCCAGATGAAGTGGGTGTTTCTGATTTCTGCGGTTATCACGGTGCCTTGGGCTTTACTCGGTGACGGTCTCGATCCGCTTTACACTTCAGCCGTTGAATTGAGCGGAGTTTTGGAAATGGCATTCATAGTGGTCTGCTGTACGGTCCTTGGGTATTTCCTCATCCCATACGCCATGAAATACATCGGTGCCACTACCGTCAGTGTCTATACAAACTTACAGACAATAGTGGCATCGTTTGTCGCTATTATTATCGGACAGGATATTTTTAGCTGGGATAAGCCGGTGGCCCTTGTGTTGGTATTGCTTAGCGCTTATATCGTTAATGTGGCTGCGTCAAGGCAGTCCAAAGGATGATGCTTTGACCTCTTTGTATTAGTACTGCTTAGCGCTTATATCGTTAATATGGCTGCGTTGAGGCAGGCCAAGAAGCAAATAGATGGAAAAATTGACGGAAAAACTGCTAAAATTGTATTCCGTACATTAAACCTCTATAATTCAGAGTTCCTGAAATAATAAGTGTCGGATGTTCCATATTGATGAACATACCGTCTTTAATTGTTATTGTGCGGGTTTTGTCGCTGTTGGTTGACAACGTAAACGTGCCGCTAATTCCCACATATCCCGTATCCCATGTCTGTCCTGTAAGGTCAAAGTCTGTGATAATGAATGCTGTAGGGAATTTTCCCAAACTACTCAGCGAATATGTCCCATCGGCCATTACTCCTTCTCCTGCAATGAGGAAAATTTGTTTGTAGTTGGATGAGAAGAATGCCATACTATTTGTGACATATTGTGCGTATTGTGATAGGGAGTCAGGCATCAGGCTGCTCAAATCCAAGATGCTTGCCATGCCGATCTGATACTTTTTTTTGTTAATTGTGAATTCGTTGTCATCAGACATGGTTATGTTGTCAAACGTCCCTTCATAGTTGACAGCTACGTTGTAACTGGTGGTAGAACCGCTGTAAATGGCTGAACAGTTGACAAGGATAACAGTGTATGTGCTACCTTGTTGTGTGATGACCAGAGTACCGCTGTTGCAATTGAAGAGTTTACCGTTGTAAATGATTCCGTCTTCGATTAAAACTGGCAGCTCTGCCATGCTAACATCCTTAAGAGCATAAACTGTCATATCGTCTTGGGTTTTTGATGAGGAAAGGTCGTATGTGCCTGGAACTATGCCATCGTCAAATATGATACAGACCGCATTGTTCGGATAATCCGTCAAATCCTTTGTCGTGAGAACGATAACCTCATCATCGTCATCGACATAACTGATTGCTGTTGCAGCCTTGATGTTGAAGGTCTCTTCACCTATTACAAATGTCTGCAAGGCGGTTGTGGGTTCAACTTTTGAATCCTTATTGCAGCTTGAAAACACTACTGCAAAGCATGAAATAAATAACAAACTAAAAAAAACGTTTCTTTTCATCCTTAAATATTGTTTGATTTTAATTATTAAACGAATATTTTCTGTTTTTAGTATTATTCTTTGTCTTCTTTCATTACGTCGCGCAGCATTTTATCGTAATCCGGCGCTATGTGCGACAGGGAACACACGTGTCCGTCTTTGACAAAGCAGTGCCTTGATGAGGCAACAACTGACACATTGCCGGTCGATGTGTTACGCATATTATAGTTGAATACAATCTGTGCTCCGGTATATTTTCCAATGGAGATGTCTATCTCAATAATATCAGAGTAAGTGCTCGGACTTTTGTAATTTACATCTATGCTGACAACAGGAGATCGGAAGAGCGTCGTGTAGGGAAAGAGTGTAGATCTCGGTGGTCGC
>CALFIZ010000077.1 GCA_937877575.1 uncultured Marinilabiliales bacterium
CGGGCGGATTCTATCCGGTATTTATTCTGATATTTGTCGTCTGACATTGTTGTTTAATTTAGGGTTTTGTTTGTAGAGACGGTGTGCACACCGTCTCTACCTGCGGAAACGACAACAATGGCATGAACATGATTGGGCATAATGGTAAACAATGGGATATCGGCATAAGGGTAATGCGTTGAAACATTTTGAAATTGTTCGGCGGCATATTTACCAACATCCGACAACACCATCACACCATCCTCAATCTCACCGAAAAAATGTTCGCGGTGTTTCGTGCAGATGGTGATGAAATAGGAACCGCCGCCATAATCGTGCCACCATGCGCGGGCGGATTCTATCCGGTATTTATTCTGATATTTGTCGTCTGACATTGTTGTTTGTTTTAGGGTTTTGTTTGTAGAGACGGTGTGTACACCGTCTCTACATGCGGTTACGCCTATTGGCGATACTGTTGATGATGGAAATAACAACCAATGCCAGTATTATGGAGACTGCTATGTCGGCAAGCCAGTCACCGAAACGGGAATAAAACGTCACCTTGTCGTTGAGGTTTATTGTCGCCTTAAATACATCGGGCTTCCAATACGGGGTTTTATTGGTGATAACACCGCGCTGGTCAACGATGCAGGAAATACCGGTATTGGCCGAACGCGCTATGCTGCGCCTGTGCTCTATGGCGAGAATGCTTGCGTATGCACAGTGCTGGCGATAGCCCTGAGTGTCCCTCCACCATCCGTCATTTGTTGAGATGAACAGAACGTTGGCATTGTTTCTGACGTATTGGGCAACATGCGCACCGAACAATGATTCATAACATATTACGGAACCGATTACAGCCCTGCTGTTCATACTCCAGAACGGCATGATTTCCCTGTCCGTGCCGAGCGTGCCCACCGTGCCCCCCAGGTCCAATGCAAACTTCTCGATGAACGGCATATATCTGATATACGGCATTATCTCCACTCCCGGGGTCAGCTTCGACTTGTGATGCAGTTGGAGCGTTTCGGTAGTGTCAATGAACATGTTGGTGTTGTAGGCATCATAAAATGTGCCGTTGCCTCTGTCACGCGCTGAAGCGGGATGCTCCTCGCCCTTGTCGTAAAACCTGTACGTGGAAGTCCCTACTACCACTGCCGCTCCGGGCGCGTTTTCACGCAGATACTCCCTGTAATAATTTATGTAATTGCACCGGCTCAGGTCATTCTCCCACGTCGTGGTCTGCATCATTGATTCAGGACACAATATGAAATCAGTGTTGCTGTCAACGAGAGGTGTCACCGTCGTGGCGAATCTTTCAAGAACCTCCGCCTCTGTAAGAGTGTATTGCTCGTAATACGGGTCACTGTTAGGCTGATATACGATGACGTCTATAGGCCTGCTCTCCTCTTTGTATGTGTTGAACATTATTACTGATATAATCATAGGTATGATGATTAAACATACCGGGACTGTCAGTTTGCGGAGAAGCACTTTAGTGTCATGTTTATCGATAAAATTATCAATTGTCTTGAATATCAATATGTTGGCAAGCAACACCCAAAGTGTCCCGCCTTCTACTCCTGTAATGGAATACCATTGGATCAGTGACGGATTGGTGGCAAAGACATTTCCAAGATTGAGCCAGGGGAAATTGATTTCCCAAGTGTAGTGCAGCTTTTCAAAGCCGATCCAGAATGGTATAAGTGCCGCCTGACCTTTGTTTTTGTCGAAAGCATTGAATCTTACAAAATGGTAGATCTGAAATGTCAGTGTCATGAATAATGCGTTCAGCACACATGCTAAAATGCCGCCGACACCCGATGCATAGCAAATCCACCAGGTTGTGATGGCGTTGAATATGAGGAAGGCTGTGAAGGAATACACCATGATAAGCCATGACCCATGCTTGGTTTTGGCTCCAAGGTCTTTTTCAATCATTAGCAGGGGAATGAATGCCACGAATAATATCGGCGCAAAGCCGTAGGTAGGCCATGCGGCGGCAAGTAGCAGTCCGGAGAAAACAGACAGCAGAAGGTTTCTATATTTTTTCATTATTCGTCAAATGCTAAATCCATTTGTTTTTGCTGGAGGTCCACTTTTTTGACAAGGACTTTCACCGGGTCGCCGAGTTTGTATGCCTTACCATGGTGGAAACCGAGAACCTGATAGTTGTCCTCGTCAAGATAGTAGAAGTCATCCTTCATTTCTTCAAGACGGACCAGGCCTTCACCCTTGCAGATGTCAACGGCAACGAAAAGTCCCCATTTTGAGACACCGGAAATGACGCCGGAGCAGACTTTTCCGATATATCCGACCATGTATTCCATCTGTTTCAGTTTGGTAGAGTCTCTTTCCGCATCGGCGGCACGCTTCTCCATTTCACTGCAATGGACGCATTTTTCCTCAAGTTCGGAATTTGAAGGCGTGTCTTTTTCTTTGCTGAGATAAGCCGAAAGCAGACGGTGAACCATGAGGTCGGGATAACGGCGGATCGGGGAGGTGAAATGTGTATAGAAGTCGAAAGCAAGTCCGTAGTGACCGATGTTAACGGTGGAATAGACGGCTTTGGCCATTGTGCGGACTGCAATTGTCGAAATCATGTTCTCCTCGGCCTTGCCCGATATGGCTTTAAACAATGTGTTGAGCGAAGTGGAGATGGTTTTGTTATTGGTGAGGTTTATCTTATAGCCTATCTTCGAGATGAAATCTGCAAATTGCTGCAGTTTGGCTTCATTCGGCTTGTCATGGACACGATAGACGAAAGGTTTGTATGAATCGGTGACCTTGTCCTTGCCGAAACGGGTTATCTGTTCGGCAACGTTTCTGTTGGCAAGCAGCATGAACTCCTCAATGAGGTGGTTCGACTCCTTGCTTTCCTTGATATAGACTTCGATAGGTTTGCCCTCTTCATCGAGTTTGAACTTGACCTCTTCGGATCCGAAGTCTATTGCACCTTTCTTGAACCTGTTGTCACGCAGCTTTTTGGCGATTCCGTTAAGGATGGTGAGGATTTCGGAAAAATCATCTTTGGTTTTCCCTTCGATGATATCCTGCGCCTCATCGTAATTCATGCGCCTGTTGGAGTTGATGACGGTTCTGCCGAACCATGCATTGTGGACCTTGGCGTTTTTATCCATCTGGAATACAGCGGAGAAACAAAGTTTGTCAACGTTTGGCTGCAGTGAACACAGGTTGTTGCTGAGTGTTTCCGGCAGCATTGGAATAGTGCGGTCAACGAGATATACCGACGTGCCGCGGTCAAATGCCTCCTCGTCAATGATAGAGCCAGGTTTCACATAATATGACACATCGGCAATATGGACACCGATTTCATAAATGCCGCCGTTGAGGGATTCTATCGATATCGCATCATCGAAATCCTTGGCATCGGCAGGGGCAATGGTGAATGTGGTGATTTTTCTGAAGTCTCTTCTGCGCTTGTATTCCTCAGCCGGTATGGTGGTCGGTATTTTTTGAGCCTCACGTTCGACATGTTCAGGAAAATGTGTCGGAAATGCGTTGTTCACGAGGATTGACATCATCTCAACGTTGTTGTCACCCGGTTTGCCGAGGACTTCCACCACTTTGCCTATGGGGTTCTTGGATTTTGCGGGCCATTCGACCAGCTCCACAACAACTTTCTCGCCGTCTTTGGCATTGTCGGTGTCTTCGATGGGGATGAAGAAATCCGCCGGTGTGCAGTCGCCGTCAATTACAACAAAAGCATATTTTCTCGACAACTGGATGACTCCGACAAACTGGTTTTTCTCACGCTTCACGACTTCTATGACCTTGCCTTCAAGCTTTCTGTCTTTGCGCTTGGGGAATAGCCTTACCTTTACGGTATCTTTGTTGAAGGCAGTGCCGGTGTTGCCGGAAGCGATGAATACGTCTTCATCTTCACCGGGGACTATCACATAGCCTTTCCCGGTTGATTTGATTTCGATTTTGCCCTCAAGGATTGTACCCTGCGGCTCGTTCATTTCCGCAACTTCAGGGTTCAGTTGGAATTTGCCGCGGGAAACTTCAAGGATGGCCTCCACCGATTTCAGGTCGTTGAGCATGTTTTTTACCAAGTCACGGCTTGCCTTGTCCTCAATTCCGAGCTGTGAGGCTATCTGCCGATAGTTAAATGTCTCTAATGGGTTGGTTGTGAATATGTCAAGGATTTTGGCCATGAAGCTGTTCTTCTTCAGTCTGCTTATCTCCAGTGAAGTGTTTCTCCTGGCTTTGCCTTTCTTGTTGCTTTTACTTTTCTTGTTGTTCGATTTTTTCATTTTAATAATATACTTTTACAGTGTGGAGTTTATCAGGTTTTGCGTGTATTCCTCCTTGGGGTCATTGATTATATTAAACGGTGTGCCTTTCTCAATTATTGCACCGTCCTTCATAACTATCAGATTGTCGGAAACATGGTTGACGACTGCTATGTCATGGGTGATGAACATCATGCTGAGGCCGAATTCGTTCATAAGCTGCTGTAACAGATTCAGCACCTTGGCTTGGACGGACACATCGAGCGACGACACCGGTTCATCGCAAATCAGAAGTTTCGGGTCGAGAGTCAACGCCCGCGCAATACATATCCTTTGTCGCTGTCCGCCTGAAAACTCGTGAGGGTATTTGTAGAAATCGGATTGGCTAAGTCCCACTTTGTCAAGAAGATATTTTATCTTCTCCATGCGCTGTATGTTGTTGTCGAGCATGTTGTGGACGATGAGCGGTTCCATCAGAATCGAGCCGACTGACAGTTTTGGGTTCAGTGATGAATACGGGTCCTGGAAAACCATCTGGATTTCCCGGCAGATTTGTTTTTTCTCTTTCCGTTTTATCGACAGGATGTCGGTGCCTTTGAATAATATTTTGCCCGACGTAGGCTTCAGAAGTCCTGCAATTGCATTGGCTGTCGTGGATTTTCCGCATCCCGATTCACCGAGGATTCCCAGTGTCTCACCTTCGTGGATAGTGAAGGAGATGTCATTCACGGCGTTGACATAGCTTGTGGTTTTTCCAAAGAAACTGTGTGACTTTGGGTATTTGATTACGAGGTTTTCGACTGTAAGCAGAGGCTTGTCGAACTTTTTCGGTTCGATTTCTTTAATTGTAAGGGAATCAATGTATTGCTGAACGTTGAAGTCTTTGTCCTTTGAGGAACAGTCTTCTATGTCTTCAATGGTGGGAAGATGGCGGAGACGGCTGCGAAGAGGCGGACGGCAGGCGAGAAGCCCCATTGTATAAGGACATTGCGGCCGGTTGAAGATATCATCGGCAGTGCCTGTTTCCACCACCTTACCTTTATTCATAACCACAACATAATCAGCTATTTCATGAATTATACCGAGGTTATGGGATATCATGATGACAGCCATGTTGTGTTTTTGTTGAAGTGATTTCAGCAAATTGATGATACGTTTCTGTACGCTGACATCCAGAGCTGTGGTGGGCTCATCGGCTATGATGATGTCGGGACGGCAGGCGATGGCAATGGCTATCATTACGCGCTGGCGCTGACCTCCGGAGATTTCATGGGGATATGATTTGAAGATGTGTTCAGGTCGTGGCAGTCCCACTTCTTCAAAGAGTCCGATGGTTTCATTGTATGCCTCTTCCTTAGTCTTATGCAGGTGAATCCGCAGTGCCTCGGTGACCTGTTTTCCGCATCTTATCGAAGGATTAAGTGATGTCATCGGCGTCTGGAAGATGCAGCTGATTCTATGCCCCCTGAAATTGATGAGGCTCTTTTCGGAAGCATCCAACAGGTTGGTCTCGTTTCCGTTTTTATCTGTAAACACTGCTTCTCCGCTGTCGATTCGGGCAGGAGGGTAGTCAAGAAGCTTTATCAGTGACAGTGTCGTGACCGTTTTCCCTGAGCCTGACTCTCCGACTATGCCGAGTATTTTTCCACGGTTGACTGTAAAGGACACGTTCTCAACAACCTTCCTGTAAACCGCATCAGAAAGAAATGACAGCGAGAAATCCTTAAGAGTCAATATGGTGTTGTTTTGCTGCATAAATATAAAAATCAATCACATATTTGCAAAGGTATAAAAAAAAAATTACTTTTGCGGCCGAAATAAATTAATAGTAAATTTTTATGGCAACAACGGCAGATATTAGAAACGGATTGTGCATTGAATTCAATGGTGACCTTTGGACAGTTGTTGAATTTCAGCACGTAAAGCCAGGCAAGGGTCCTGCTTTCGTTAGAACAAAACTGAAAAATTTAAGAACAGGCAGAGTGCTTGACAACACGTTCACATCGGGTGTAAAAATAGAAGTTGCACGTGTTGAAAGACGCCAGTACCAGTTTTCATACAAGGATGACTTGGGCTATCATTTCATGAATCAGGAGACATGGGAAGAGGTTCAGATTGAGGAATCTTTAATCAATGCCCCTCAGTTCCTTCTCGAGGGACAGACTGTTGAAATAGTATTCCATGCTGATACCGAGACTCCGCTTTCATGTGAGCTTCCTCCATTCGTTGACCTGACGGTTACATATACCGAACCGGGCGTTAAGGGCAATACTGCTACCAACACTCTCAAGGACGGTACCGTCGAAACCGGTGCAAACGTCCGTATCCCTCTGTTTATCAGCGAAGGCGAGAGAATCAGAGTCGATACCCGTACAGGTGAATATTCTGAAAGAATCAAAGATTAAATTTCAATGAAATTTAAGGACAAAGTTTCCCTTGATCTGATACTCCAGATTACGGGTGCTAAACCGCTTGGCAATCTGGAGGTCAGCATTACGGGAATAAATGAGATTCATACAGTTGAGAGTGGTGACATCTCCTTTGTCGATAGTCCGAAGTATTACGACAGGATGCTCAAGTCAAAGGCAAGCGTAATACTTATAAACAGCGACAAGGTCAGCATTCCAGAGGGGAAACTGTTGCTGGTGACGGACGATCCCTTTGACGCTTACATGCGCATAGTGGAAAGATTCAAACCTTTTGTTCCGTGCTCATCATCAATAAGTCCAACTGCTAAAATAGGTGAAGGTACTGTCATCCAGCCTAATGCATTTGTCGGGAACAACGTGGTGATTGGCAAAAATTGCCTCATCCATTCAAATGTTTCAATATACGACAACTGTATCATCGGTGACAATGTCATCATTCATGCGGGAAGCGTATTAGGGGCTGATGCCTATTATTTCCAGAAACATAACGGCACTTACCGCAAGTTTCTGTCAAGCGGTAACGTCGTCATCGGCAACAATGTGGAGATTGGGGCATTGTGTACAATTGACAAAGGTGTCAGCAATGACACGATAGTCGGCGACGGCACAAAGTTCGACAACCACGTGCAGGTGGGACATGACACGAGGATAGGCAAAAACTGCCTTATCGGATGTCATTGTTCGATAGCCGGTGTCACGGTAATCGAGGACGATGTGCTTATATGGGCTGATGCCTCAATAAATAAGGATTTGGTGATAGGCAAGGGTACCGTTGTGCTTGCGACATCGGCTGTTGACAAGTCGTTGGAGCCGGGCAGTATCGTCTTCGGCGTGCCTGCCGACAATGCCTGGAAGCGGTGGAGAGAACTCGCTGCACTGAGAAGACTCCCTGCCATAATAAAGAAGTTGGATGTCTAAGCTCAGAGCCAAACTTGCCGGGTTCACGTTAAAGCTCTTCGGATGGGACACCCGGCAGCTGAACGGCTTCTACAAGGTTCCCAAGGCTGTCGTAATCATGGCGCCGCATACGAGCATGAATGATTTCACCATAGGGAGACTTGCCGCTTGGGCATACGAGAAACCTGCCGGTTTCTTTATGAAAAAGGAAGCACTCGACTGGCCTATAGCGGGAAAGTTGCTGGCTAAAATGGGAGCTATCGGTATTGATCGCGGGAATGTGGCCAATCACAATGTTGAACTCGCTGCAGAACGCCTGAAAAATAGCGATGAACTGTGGATAGTGATTACACCGGAAGGTACGCGCAAGAAAGTCAAACGTTGGAAATCCGGTTTCTATAAAATAGCACAAATGGCTGAAGTACCGATACTTATAACTATTTTGGACTATAAGAAGAAAATAATTACTATCGCTGATGAGTTTCATCCGACAGGAGACTATGAGGCGGACCTCCCGATTATAAAAAAATATTTTGAAGGGGTTACACCAAAACATCCTGAATTTAAAACGTAATTTAAATTTAAATGGTATGTCTGAATTGTCGCAATGGACTTCCTGCAATGAGAAATGCCGTTTAACAACAAATACTTGAGAATTAAACCAGAAGTCCGCAAAAATTAAAAACTATGGAACTAAAAGGATCAATCACGGAACAGAATCTGAAAACCGCTTTTGCCGGCGAATCACAGGCAAGAAACAAGTACTCCTACTATGCTTCAAAAGCAAGAAAGGAAGGATATGTGCAGATAGCAAATCTTTTTGAAGAGACTGCAGCCAACGAAAAGGAACATGCTAAAATATGGTTCAAATTATTACAGAAGGACGGTGAAATTCCAGACACTATGACCAATCTGTTAGATGCAGCTGAAGGCGAAAACTACGAATGGACGGATATGTATGCGGGTTTCGCAAAGACTGCCAAGGAAGAAGGCTTCACCAAGATAGCCAAACTCTTCGAGATGGTGGGTGAAATCGAGAAACATCACGAGGAACGTTATCGCAAACTGCTGGCCAACATAAAGGACGGCATCGTTTTCTCACGCGACAATGATATGATATGGCAGTGCTCCAACTGCGGACATATTGTCATCGGAAAGAAGGCTCCTGAAATGTGCCCTGTATGCGCACACCCGAAGGCTTATTTCCAGATTGTGGCTGAGAACTACTAATATCAAAATGGTGGAAAGTTTTCCGTCACTGCATATCATTGCAAAAAAAAACGGGAGCATCGCTCCCGTTTTTTGTATCCGTTTGTCGGATGAGGCTATCCTCTGCAGACGGCCTCAACGTCGGCAACGGTCTTGGGAATCATGGTGCTTAACACACGGTGACCGTCTTTAGTGACAAGGATGTTGTCTTCAATTCTTATGCCGCCGAAATCGAGATATTTGGCCACTTTGTCGTAATTGATGTAGTCCTTTGCCCTCTTTTCGCCTTTCCACAAGTCGTACCAGGCAGGTATGAAATAGCATCCCGGTTCAACCGTAAACACGTGTCCCGGACGGAGTTCCTTGCCCATTCTGAGGGAACCGATGCCTGGTATCTTGCTGCGTTTGGTCTTCTCGTCGTAACCGACATAGTCTTCGCCGAGACCTTCCATGTCGTGAACGTCAATGCCCATCTGATGGCCGAGTCCGTGAGGCATGAAGAATGCGCCAACACCGTTCATCACTGCATCGTGGGTATTGCCCTTGACAAGTCCGAGTCCCTTCAGCCCGTCAAGCAATGTGGTGACTGCCGCTATATGGTTGTCAACGTTGATTGCGCCCGGCTTCACGCCTTCTATGCCTTTCATGTTGGCTGCAAGCACCGCCTCGTAGATGTCTTTCTGCCGTGAGTCGAATTTGCCATCGACAGGGGTGGAGCGCGTGATGTCGCTGTCGTAGAGTGACTCTATCTCCGCACCTGCGTCAACAACAAGCATCCTGCCCTTTGTCAGCATGTTGTTGTGAGTGTGGTTGTGCATGATATGGCCGTTTATGGTAACGATGGAAGGGAATGAGTTGTGACCGTTGTGCTGCAGCGTGATGCCATCGACCACACCGGCAACCTGGTATTCATATACTCCCGACTTTGCCATCTTCATGGCTGCCGTGTGCATTTCGTATGCAACGTCAACAGCCTTCTCGATTTCCTTTATCTCAACAGCCGATTTGATTTCCCTCAAGGAAACGATGGACTTTATCAGTTCAACGGACACATAGTGCTCGATGGCACACGGCTTCAGTCCGACAAGCTTTGACAGCTCGAGTTTCTGCTCGCCCCTGTAAGGTTTTACGAAATGGATTCTGCGGCCTTTGCCAATGGCCTCGTTTAGATAGTCGTGTAGTGTGGAGTAGTCTCTCACTGTGCTGACACCGGCTTTGGCTGCGTTTTCGGTAAGTTTGGGCTGCGGTCCCATCCAGATGATGTCATCCATGGTAAGCTCTGTGCCGAATATGATGTCTTCACCCGATTCAATGTCTATCACACCTGCAAGTCCCGGCAGGTCAAGCCCGAAGAAATATGAGAAATTGCTGTCCTGACGGAAATAATAGGCGTTGTCGGGATAGTTGGCCGGTGCCTCCACATTTCCGAGGAAAAGAATTACACCGGAATTGACTTTTTTGCGGAGTTTCTTCCTTCTTTCAATATAAATTTTGTCTGCAAACATGGTTAGTTAATTGGTTTATGGATTATTGATTATTTTGTGTCAACGAGTTTGAAACCGACGCCATGCACATTCATGATGCTGATGGTCGGATCCTTTGTGAGATATTTGCGCAGTTTCGCCACATATACGTCCATGCAGCGCGCATTGAAATAACTGTCGTCAAGCCAGATCTTCTTCAGCGCGAAACTCCTGTCCAAAACGTCGTTTTTGTTGATGCACAGCAACTTCAGCAGGTCAGCCTCACGCGATGTGAGCCTCTGGACATCATCGTCAATGGTAAGAGTCTGTTTTGTGTAGTTGAAGACATATCTGCCGATGGTGAACGAGTTTTCGCTGCCGGAACCGTAAGGGTTGCAGCGTCTGACAATGGCTTCGATTTTCATGATGAGCTCTTCAAGACTGAACGGCTTGGTCATGTAATCGTCGGCACCAAGGTCGTACCCCTTTTTCTTGTCTTCGTCAAGTGACTTCGCGGTAAGGAATAAGATTGGAATCTTGTGGTCTATTTCACGGATTTCCTTGGCGAGAGTGAAGCCGTCTTTGATGGGCATCATGACGTCAAGGATGCAGAAATCAAAACTTTCGCTTTTGTAAGCCTGTATCGCTTCTTCACCGTTAACGTAAAGTTTTGTCGGATATCCCTTTGCATCCAAATAGGTTTTCAGGGTCAGTCCGAGATTCGGGTCGTCTTCTGCCAATAAGATTGAGATTTGATTTTCGTTCATGATTGTTTTCTATTTTTTCTGATTATTTTCGCTGTTGGTTTTTCCTGATATAGCGGAAGATAGACGGAGAAAACGGAGCCTTTGCCGAGCTCGCTTTCCACTTCAATGTGCCCGTTATGTGCCTCCACTATCGATTTGGTATAGCTTAATCCGAGACCGTAGCCCTTGACATCATGAATGTCACCGGTCGGCACGCGATAAAGCTTGTAGAATATCTTTTTCAGTTCTGATTTTGCAATACCTACGCCATTATCTATAATGCTGATAACGACAAAATTATTGTGTGATTCGGTTGAAATTTTTATTATTGGTTTCTTGGGTGAATATTTGTTGGCATTGTCGAGAAGATTGGAGATGACATTGGTGATATGCACCTTGTCACCGTAAATGTCGGTGTCAGTGGCATTCAAATCCAATATCAGCTCACCGTCCTTGATTTCCACCTTCATCTTGAACTGTTCGGCTATTTCCACTATAACCTCGTGAATGTCAAGTTTTTCCATTTGGAAGTTCATCTTGCCGTTGCTTATTTTCGCTGTGGTCAGAATCTTGTCGGCCATTTCACCGAGCCGTTTGTTTTCGTCGCGGATGGTCTTAAGATATTTGTCAATAAGCTCCCGGTCCTTGCTTATAGTCGGGTCACTGAGCATTTCGCTGGCGAGGGCAATGGTGGAGATTGGCGTCTTGAACTCATGCGTCATATTGTTAAGGAACTCATTCTCCTCTTCAACTAACCGTTTCTGTTTGATGATGTTTTTAAGCGCAACAAAATAAGTGCAGGCAAGCAGAATCACAATTAGAGAAGTGGCTAACAGAAGAGGGGTAAGACCTTTCAGGAGACTTTGGGTGTTGTCGGGAAAGTATATCAGAAGATAAGACGGATGTTTCATCTTGTCGGAAGGAAAGAGTACAAATGAGGAGGCATTGTTAAAAAAAACCTCCCTGTTCCGGAAATGTTTCCAAAGCAACGTGTCTCTGACCTGATGATATACGGCATATTCATATTCCGATGTTATGTTCCTTTTCTTAAGGTTCACGTCAATGAGCGAATCAAGGACATTAGGATTGATACGCTCTTCTATAAGCCGGTTTTTGTTCTTGTTGTTGATGTGTTTGATGAATTCGTTGGTGAGAAGTATCTTGTTTGCATATTTGTCATCGCTTTCCGCAAGCTGGTCGTGACTGTATTCGTATGCGTCAAGCTCTTCTTTTGACGGAATGTGATTGTCGATTTCGTCTTCATTATAAAACAAAATGGCCTCTTCTGCCAACTCATTGCGTTCCAAGGTCCTGACGACTTCAAGCATCGCACCTGTAACCTGATAGTTGAAACTTTCCTTTTCTGAATTAATGGTCTTGACTATCCAATAAAACTGAATGCCGATGATGCCTACAAATGCAAGCCCCATCAAAGTCGCTATAAAAATCGCTATGTTCTTGGTGGCTTTCATTTTTTTTCTATGCTTTTCTGTCTTTTTATTCGCAAAGGTAAATATTTTTTATGTAAACGAATGTTAAAAAACATGGATTAATTTTTAAAAGTCAGATATGATGTTTTTTTCAGCATTGATAGTCAAAAATCAATTATCTTTGCAAGTTAGTGTTTAAAATAAAAAATAGAATGAAGAAATTATTTTTGGTTATGGTTACAGCTTTATGTTTGACATCCTGTAATAGTCAGACCAGGCAGGGTGACGTCATTATCCATACGGATTTGGGTGACATGGTCGTTGTATTGTATGATGAGACTCCGAAACACAAGGAAAACTTCTTGAAACTCGCAGGTGAGGGGTATTACGACAGTCTGCTGTTTCATAGGGTTATAAAGGATTTCATGGTTCAGGGCGGTGACCCTAACTCCAAGAATGCAAAACCGGGTGTACAACTTGGCAACGGTGGTCCCGATTACACTATAGAGGCGGAATTTGTCCCGTCGTATATCCATAAAAAAGGCGCTCTTGCTGCTGCTCGCCAGGGCGACAATGTGAACCCTCAGAAACGTTCCTCCGGCTCCCAGTTCTATATCGTACAAGGCAAGACCTACAATGATGCCCAACTTCAACAAATGAACAATAGCAGGGAACAGACAAGAATCCAGGATATTTTCAGCCAATTTATCCATAGGCCGGAAAACTCCCAATACCTGCAACAACTTATTGAGGCTCAACATGCTAATAATCAGAAGGCTTATGCCGATGTTATCAATGAAATCGAACCGATTATCATGAATGAACATAAAAACGATTCTTCATGGATGCTTACTCCTGAACAGTGTGAGATTTATAAGACTGTCGGCGGTACTCCGTTCCTCGACACACAATACACAGTATTTGGAGAGGTTATCGAAGGCCTCGATGTCATTGACAAAATAGCTGCTGTGCAGACAGACAGAAGTGACAGACCTGTCAAGGATGTAAAGATGTGGATGGAGATAATTAAGAAATAAAAACACGTAAAGAAAACTAAAATATATGATTAACGATATTGACCAGATTATCAAAGAGATGCAGGATTTTGCATCCGACAGGTCTGAGGAATTCAAACTTAAGTTCTTAAGTAAAAAAGGCAAAATCCAGGAACTTTTCGATGAATTCCGTAATGTGAGACCGGAAGAGAAAAAGGAGCTGGGACAACGTCTCAATGCTCTCAAAAATATGGCACAGGCTCGTTTCGCTGAACTTCAGGCTAAAGAACAACAGTTTTTCACCGCTTCAAAAATTGAAGATATGACAAGGGATGTTGCAACTGACAGCATAGGTTCCATACATCCTCTGACACTCGTCAGACGTGAGATCTGCGACATATTTTCAAGAATCGGCTTTACTGTTGCCGAAGGTCCTGAGATAGAAGATGACTGGCATCTGTTCAGCGCATTGAATTTCCCTCCGGAACATCCTGCCCGCGATATGCAGGACACCTTCTTTGTGGAGAAGGACGTTGCCCTGCGTACACACACGTCTTCTGTTCAGATACGCTGCCTCGAAAAGGAATCTGTCCCCGTGAGAAAGATTTTCCCGGGACGTGTTTTTCGTAATGAGGCAATATCAGCCCGCGCCCACTGCATGTTCCATCAGGTGGAAGGACTCTATGTGGATAAAAATGTGTCATTCAAGGACTTGAAACAGGTACTCCTGTATTTTGCAGAGGAAATGTTCGGCCCCGACACTAAAATCAGACTGAGACCGTCGTATTTCCCGTTCACCGAACCTTCAGCTGAAATGGACGTGACGTGCTCTATCTGCGGCGGCAAGGGCTGCAATATCTGCAAGAACAGCGGTTGGGTTGAAATCCTCGGCTGCGGTATGGTTGACCCTAATGTGTTGAAAAACTGTAATATAGACCCATCGATCTATTCGGGATACGCTTTCGGCATGGGTATCGAAAGAATCTCCATGCTCAAATACAACACCAACGATATACGCCTTTATTTCGACAATGACGTCAGGTTCCTGAGTCAGTTTAAGAACGCATGATGAAACGCACAGGTAAATTCATAGTGTCGGCGGTATTCCTGCTGGTTGCTGTCACTGCCGCATTGTACTACAGCGGTGTCATCAACTGCAGGAAACAAACAGCCAAAACGGTGGTACTCAACGCCAACTGGTCATTCTCATTCGATGACAGGTGGCTCGATGCCCGTGTTCCCGGCTGTATCCACTTGGATTTGCTTGAAAACAATCTCATCCCCGACCCGTTCTTCGGGACTAACGAGGATTCAGTGGCCTGGGTCGCTGAAAAGGAATGGACTTACAGGACTTACTTCAACAAGTCGCAACTGAAAGGATATGACAACGCCGCCCTTGTGTTCGACGGCCTCGACACGTACTCCCAGGTGTTCCTGAACGGCAGTATGCTCGGTGAAACCGACAATATGTACGTCAGATGGGAATTCCCGATTGATGCGGAATCATTGAAGGAAGAAAAAAACGAACTCATCGTGAAGTTCTTCCCGTCAAGAAGGATAGAACAGCTTAAAGAAGCTGAAAACGGTTATCCTCTTCCGGAACTTTATGCGTTCTCCCGTAAGGCTCCATACCAGTATGGCTGGGACTGGGGACCTAAACTCACCACTTGCGGAATTTGGCAGCCTGTTTATTTTGAATTGTGGAATGACTTCAAAATCATTGATTTACAGATATTCCAAAACAGTTTGTCCGACAGTCTCGCAAATGTGACGTTTCAAGTCAGAATACTTTCCGACGGCAACACCGCAGCGGATGTTGATTGCAGGATAAACGGAAGGAAAGTCAGTTTCGGTAAGATTAATCTATCATCCGGCATAAACAGCTACACGGTGAAATGCGATATCGAAAATCCTGCCCGCTGGTGGCCTGACGGTCTCGGCAAACAGACGATGTATGATGCCGAAGTCGTGGTCAGCGACAAAAAACATAAGGACAAAGGATACTCGCGTTTCGGGTTGAGAACGATTGAACTCAGCAGGGAAAAGGATTCTGCGGGTTCGGAATTCAAGTTCACCGTCAATGGTATTCCTGTCTTTATGAAGGGCGCCAATTACATTCCGCCTGAGAGTTTCATTACAAGGATGACGGATGAAAGATACCGCGAACTGATACAGGACTGCAAGGATGCCAATATGAACATGCTGAGAGTGTGGGGCGGCGGACAGTATGAAAATGATGCCTTTTATCGTTGCTGCGATGAGGCGGGAATACTTGTATGGCAGGACTTTATGTTCTGCGGTTCTTTGTATCCTACTGATTCTGCAATGCTTAAATCTGTCAAGGACGAGGCTGTACATCAGATAGGCAGATTGAGAAACCATCCGTGTATTGCCTTGTGGTGCGGTAACAACGAAGTGAAGAACGGTTGGGAAGACTGGGGCTGGAAAAATTCTTACACCAACGCTCAATGTGACAGTCTCTCAGCCGGTTATGATATTATTTTCAAACAAATTCTGCCAAACATGGTGGATTTGTTTGACAAGGGGCGTCCTTACGTCCACACATCTCCCGAATGGGGATGGGGGCACCATGAATGTGTCACAGACGGCGACTCGCACTATTGGGGTGTATGGTGGGGTGAACAGCCTTTTGAGGTCTGGAGCGAAAAAACCGGCAGATTCATGTCGGAATACGGCTTCCAATCCTATCCGCAGCTGTCAACAATCCGGTCGTTCACCAATGAGGAAGACAGATATGTGGGCTCGGCAGCGATGAGCAAACATCAGAAACATGTCCGCGGTACTAAAATCATAAACGATATGATGGATAAGTACTTCGGTATTCCTGACGGTTTCGACAACTACTTATATGTCAGTCAGTTGACACAGGCGTATGGTATCGGTAATGCTCTCGAAACCCATAGAATGAAGATGCCTTACTGCATGGGTACTCTCTTCTGGCAGTTAAACGACTGCTGGCCTGTGGTCTCGTGGAGCAGCGTGGATTATTACGGCAACTGGAAGGCTTTACAATACAAAGCGAAGAAGGTTTTCGAACCTCTGATTATCGCCACTGAAATGCACCACGATAGCATTTATATCTATCTTGTTTCCGATTTGCTCGAGGATACAATCGGTACGGTTGACATAAACATCTGCAACTTCAACGGTGAAGTTCTTCGCCATGACATGGTAGGAAATCGCGTGGCTCAAGCTAACACCTCATCGCTGGTTGTGATTTATCCTGTTAGAACCGATTTGATGGCGCAGAAAGACGATATATATGTGCATATATCGTATATTAATGATAATAAGATTGTTACAGATAAAATACTATATCTCGACTATCCGAAAAATCTTTCTCTTCCTCAGCCGCATGTCAATGTTGAAGTCATGCCCGATGGGGAAATATGTAATATCAACATAACTGCAAGGACATTCGTAAAGGATTTGTATATCTATACTGACCCTTACGTAAAAGGAAGATTTTCAGATAATTACTTTGATATGGAACCGGGTGCAAGGAAAAAAATTGTTTTTGTACCATCGGAGGGACAGCATTTCAACAAGATTTCATTCAAGGTAAAGGCCTATAACAGCATTAACAACAATTCAGTGGAAGGAGCAAGGTGATGTTTTTCAAGGATATATACGGAAATACGGCTGTTAAGCATCATTTGGTCAGGATGGTGGAAGACAACAGGTTAAGTCATGCCATTCTGTTTTCAGGTCAGGAGGGAGATGCCAAACTGCAGCTTGCGATTGCATTTGCGGCATACCTCAACTGTGAGAACCCTCATGACGGTGATGCCTGCGGCGAATGTCCGTCCTGCATTCAAATGAAAAAGCTTTCCCATCCCGAACTGCATTTTATCTTTCCTATTGCCGGTTCCGTAAAGAAATCATCGGAACCATCCAGCAGTGACCATATAGAGGAGTGGCGGGATTTCATCAACAGAACCGACGGTTTCGGGACGCTCAGCGACTGGTATGACTCCATCGGTGTCACTACAGGTCAGGGCATAATCAATGCCAATGACTGCAATAACATTATCAGAACTTTGAGCTATACATCCTATCAGTCGAAATATAAAGTGGTGATTATATGGATGATAGAGCGTCTGTTCCATGCTGCTGCCCCAAAATTGCTGAAGATTCTCGAAGAACCGCCAGAGGATACTTTGTTCATATTGATTACTGAAGACAGAAGTGCAATACTCGATACGATTCTGTCAAGAACGCAGACTCTCAGCATACCTGCATTTACTGCGAATGATATCAGCGGTTATCTGAAGGCAAAGTTTGACATTCCTGCTGAGGAAGCCGCCAAGTTTGCCGAGTTTTCCGACGGGAATGCCGCTATGGCAGTCAATATGGTGCTTTCGCCTGAGACCAACAGCAACTTCTTCG
Organism: uncultured Marinilabiliales bacterium; assembly: GCA_937877575.1. GTDB lineage: Bacteria > Bacteroidota > Bacteroidia > Bacteroidales > BM520 > RGIG7150. The sequence continues at coordinate 17,818 of CALFIZ010000077.1, forward strand.
ACGAATTTATCCAGTGGATGAGGATATGCCTTCAGGCCGACATGCTGAAGATTCTTCCGTTTGTGGAGGATTTTTCTAAAAACAACCGTGAAAAGGTGCTGATGTTTCTGAGGAGTTCACTTTCCCTGCTGAGACAAGCTCTTTATCTGAACACAACGGGTAAGATGTCAATACCTATACCTGAGAGTCAGATGGCGACGTTTACAAAGTTCGCGCAGTTTGTATCGCCGTCGAACATAGCCATATTCAATACTGCCATTAACCAGACAATATACAGAATAGAACGCAATGGCTTGATTTCCCTGCTGATGACAAATTTAACCATTAATCTTTGCAGGGCTTTTAAGAAAAAATAAATACAAGACAAATGGATGAAAATAAAGTTGACAGACAAGGAAACGCATTCCTAAGCCGAGGGTTTATAAAAGAACCTGAGGAGATGCAGAACAATTCACTGTGTTACAGAAGCAGTTGTTCCAAACTTGATGTCTTTGACCTTAACTATGATATTTCTGACCCTATAGGGGTTAAACAGTATCCGATATGCGAGGTGAGATTTAAAAATTCCACCAAGAATTATTATCATGTTCCGGAAGACCTTCATTTGAAAAAAGGTGACATCGTTGCTGTGGAGTCCAATCCGGGGCATGACATCGGTGTGGTTTCAGCAGTCGGAAACATAGCTATGATGCTTCTTAAGAAGAGAGGCTTGAACGTTGATTCAGAACAAGTTAGAAAGGTTTATCGTAAAATCAGGAATAATGATATAGAGAAATGGGTCACTGCCGTTCACAAAGAACAGTCAACCCTTGAGGAAACAAAAAAGATTATTGCAGAACTCGGGCTTGACATGAAGCTCAATGACGTTGAGTATCAGGGAGACGGTAATAAGGCCATTTTCTATTATTCAGCCGATGACCGTGTGGATTTCCGAGAGTTAATAAAGATTCTTGCTGAACGTTTCAGAATCAGAGTTGAGATGAAACAGATAGGTATCCGTCAGGAGGCAAGCAGAATTGGTGGCATCGGTTCCTGTGGAAGAGAACTTTGCTGTGCGACGTGGATAACGAAATTCACGTCAGTGACAACAGTATGCGCAAAGGTTCAGCAACTGTCGCTCAATCCTACTAAACTCGCCGGTCAGTGCGGCAAACTGAAATGTTGCATGAACTTCGAATATGACATGTATGTCGATGCTTTGAAGGAATTCCCCGACAGCAATATAGTACTGAAAACTCAGGTCGGAGATGCCTCTTTCGTAAAAAGCGATGTCTTCAAAAAGCTGATGTGGTATTCATACACCAATTCAAACGACAATTCCATCATGTCAATTCCTATCGACAAGGTAAGAGAAATCATTGAGATGAACAAAAAAGGCAAACTTCCTCCTAACATCGAGGATTATGCTGAGGAAAAAGAGGAGAGAGTTGAAGATGACGGAGTGGTTACCGCTGACGACCTTACCCGTTTTGATGACTGATATTCTGATAGTTGGACTTATGAAAATAAAAAAACTGATACTTACTTCCGCGGTCATGATGACTATTATGCTGTTTACCTCCTGCAAACATTATGTGTGCGACAAGTATTACAATTTTGAGAAAGGCTGGCCTATTGAGGACACTTTGCAGTACAGTTTTAATATCGATGACACGGAAGGCAGTTATAAGGTCAAATTCAACCTGCGGGTCAGTGATGAATACAAATACAGGAACATGTTCCTTTTTACTAAGACGATATTTCCAGATAATGCGCAAAAGATTGACACTCTGCAGTTTATATTGAGTGATGAGGAGGGCAATTCTTATGGTAAAGGTATATCCGCGAATAAGGAATTGGAATTTGTTATAGATGATGCTGCCCGGTTTGTCCAGCGTGGCCATTACTCCTTCGAAGTGCTTCAAGGAATGCGTGATAACCCGCTTGAGGGCGTGAACAGTCTCGGATTTGTGATTATACAGAATTAACTTTAAAATACATTTAATTATGAAAAGATTATTCTTTGCGGTTTTGATTGCCATGACAACATTAACTGTCAGTGCACAGGGTGTCAAGACAATAAGTGACCCCGACAAGGGTCAGTTTACTGAATATGGTCAGACGACCTGTTCCCCTTCCAAGTCCTCGGCTGACGACCCGAATGTAATGTGGGTCAACAACCAACAGTATTCGATTGGCGGTCAGGTGTTTATGCCGAATAACCACAACGTGCTCACCTGTTGGGCAACCAATTATTCAAGGTTGTCATATTATCAGGGCACATCCGGTACGGTCTTTTGGGAAATGACCTCCGAGACCAATACTATGAACGGTATGTGCAGCACCAACAAGGCAGGCACCGCCATGATAGTTCCTGAAGGTCAGAAAATATATGTGGTTGATCCTTCGACCGGAATGTCAATTAATGAAATCTCTTTCCCCGGAAGCATCAACAGATGTCTCGTTGACGAGGCAGGCACATGTATGTTTGTGGCATATACCGGTGAATCGTCATATTTTGTCACGAGATATGAACTGAATGCCAGTCAGCCTACATGGACCATTGAGACTACCTGCAACATTGTGGGATTGTCAATTCCTGCCGACGGATGCCGCTTGGCAGTAAGCTTTGCACAGGGCTACAGAGCCATCTGGATTGTCAATCCTGCAACCGGTGAGGTAATCCAGGACAACATCGGCTATTACGACAATTCTCCGACACAGTATCCTGCACTGAGTGCCGACGGTGAATTTCTGGTATTCGGCGACTTCACCGGCAAGGCTTATCTCTACAGATGGAACGGAGAACAATATTATATGGTATGGAAGGCAAACATAGCAGGTGAAAATGCAAGCTCAACATGGGGCTGTGCAAACGCCATCTCTGCCGATGGCAGCACGATTGCAATAGGAACTCTCGACTTTGTGCCATCAGGCTATAATGGCTGCATATATGTATTCAACAACTATTCTTCTGAACCGGTATGGGTTTATACCAATGTGGGCGATGAGATAGGACAGATAGCCATAAGCGACAACGGTGATGTCATCGCCTGCGCTTCTGCGGGGCCTTTGAATCATTCCTCTGCCGACCTGTTCGTTTTCCGTAAACAATCGAATGTGCCTATGGCTGCCATCAACACTCCCGGTTCCTTTGAATATGTCGCTATTTCCGGTGACGGCAATTTTTGCGTTGCAACCGGCAAGGCTGTTCACATCCGTGAGATGGGCTACGGTGGCATGGCCTATTATCTGAACTGCGTTCCTCAAAACACCGGAACACTTGCCGGAACAGTAATCCTTGAAGGTGAATACGACTACAGTGATGTCAATGTCACGATAGCAGATGATGATTCATATTATACAAGAACATCCGCAGACGGCAGTTTCAACCTCCGTTTTATTCCTACCGGCACATATACCGTTATATTCAGCAAACCCGGTTTCTATTCACAGACCCTCACCAATGTCCAGATTGCAAGTGGAGAGACAACATCCTGCAATGTTGAGCTCGAGCCTGCCGGTCAGCCTATAGAAGACCTGCTGGCTTCAAAGGGTGCATACTCATATATCGATCTCCTCTGGAGCGGACAATCCAATGCAGTTGCTTATAATGTCTATCGTAAGAGCGTTGATTTTGCTCCGTTTACGGAACTGATTGCAACCGTTGAAAATGCTGAAGAATACATCGATGAAACCGTAGAGCCTAAAAAGGTTTATTATTATGCGGTTACAGCGGTGCTCTCCGATGGCGCTGAAACAGCTTATTCAAACGTCTGTGAGGGATATGTCGCCACCACCAAGATAACAGCTGAGATAGATGTTTATCGTGGCACAGTTCCTACAATCGACGGTATCATGTCGGAGGGAGAATGGGATGATGCCTATACCGTTGACGTGTCGAATTATGTCGGCATAACCACGTTGGGCAACGTTATACTTCATTTCAAGATGGATTCAGATTATCTCTATGTCTGCAGTGAAAACCATTGTGATACCGAATTCAATAACAATGATGGTGTCGCATTCTACATAGATGATAACAACGATGGTGTTTTCGCCGATGATGACAGTGAAGGCAACTATTGGATGTATTACGGCACCCCTTGTACAGTCCGCTATCGTCCGATTCATTCCAACGGTGGTGTCGGAACTACAATCAATCTTCCGGAAGAAATCATAGCTACGTCTCTTTCAACCGGATATGAAATTATCGAATTCGCCCTGCCTTTCGGTGATTCTGAAACATGGATGATAAATCCCGGTGAAAACAACAACAGCGGAATGTATCTTTTCGTCCGTGATGCTGCGACTTCAACAATGTATGGCAAATGGCCTGCAGAAAATGACAATACGTTTACGCCTGTCGATTACGGCGTAATCAATTATGACGTTGAAAATACAGTACCTGCCCCGCCGACAAACCTTACCGTTGACAGGGAAGTCCTCAGAAGGCTCGTATATGCCCCTGTTTCATGGGATATGCCGGCAATACACGATTTCGGCCATTTCAACGTATTTGTGAATTCCGATGAACCTACTGCTCAGGTTGAGGGAACTGAAATAATCCTTGATATTGAACAGTACAATGAATACAGCGTTTACGTTACCACGGTGGATGCTTCGGGCCAGGAATCTGAACATTCCGAGACTTTGACATTCAATACCGACGGTATAAATGAAATCACAAGCTCTTTCACCGTTTATCCAAACCCTGCAAGCACCGACATCACAGTCTCTTCCGATATTACAACCGGCGGGACAATAAAAATAGTTGACATGTCGGGAAGAATAGTCAAATCATTGAATAGCAGTAATTTGAGCTTGGTAAGGATTCCTATTGACGATTTGGGCCAAGGTATTTATATTACTGTCATCAGTTATGACAACACTGTTGTGGTTAGAAAAATTATTGTAAAATAATTTGAATAATCTCTCGTTAACTACTTGTCAAGCAATTAAAAGTGGATAAATGAGTAAATCAGGAAGAAGCCCGTTAAGAACTTTTACAATCTGGTTCTGGGGAATAATATTAGTGGGGGTACTGTCGGTATCCCTGCTATTTATGTTGATTTCAAAAGGCAAGCTTGGATTTATGCCTTCGTTTGATGAATTGGAAAACAAGAAGTCGAGCCTTGCCACTGAAATTATTTCGGCGGATAATGTAGTCATAGGAAAGTTTTATTATGAAAACAGGTCCAATGTCACTTATCCAGAAATTTCGCCAAATCTTGTCAATGCACTGATATCCACTGAGGATGAGCGTTTCCGCGAACATTGCGGCATTGATTTCAAATCATTGGGACGTGTTATCTTTGGTTTGGTTACTGGCAACAGCAGAGGCGGCGGCAGTACAATTACCCAGCAGCTTGCAAAAAACTTGTTTCCGCGTGAAAACATCAACAAACTTCAACTTATTCTTGTGAAATTCAAGGAATGGGTTGTCGCCGTGAAGCTTGAGCACAACTACAGTAAAGATGAAATCATCGCCATGTATTTCAACACCATGTTTTTCGGTAACAATGCATACGGAATCAAGGCTGCTTCCAATATCTATTTCGATAAGGAACCGATTGACCTGAATGTAGAGGAGTCGGCACTTCTTGTCGGAATGCTCAAAGCCCCGTCATCGTATAATCCGAGGACTAACAGTGAAAGGGCTACTGCGCGTCGAAACACTGTTCTGAGACAGATGAAGAAAAATTCTTATCTTTCCGGTATGGAATACGATTCAATATCGCAGATTCCAGTTGATATGACTCATTTCAGACGACAGGATCATACTACCGGTATTGCCAAGCATTTCCGTGAAATGATACGCAGAAAGATGACCGCATGGTGCAAAACTCATTACAAGTCTGACGGAAGCAATTATAATCTTTATTCCGATGGGCTGAAAATTTATGTCACCATTGATTCAAGATATCAGAAATATGCTGAAGAGGCTATTGAAGAATATATCAACGGCACGTTGCAGCCTGCATTCGACAAACAGTGGAAGGGTGACAAGAACGCTCCGTTTGTGTTTCCTGCTTCCGAGGCTGAGAAAGGCATATCAAAGCTGATGACCGCTGCCATGAAACGCAGCGACAGGTATAGATCCATGCGTGATAGCGGCTGCAGCAATGATTCGATTGAAAAGGCTTTTCATACAGAGGTCCCCATGACCGTTTTCTCCTTGCGCGGAGATATTGATACGGTCATGACTCCATGGGATTCCATACGATATTTCAAGATGTTTCTGCGGACAGGCCTGGTATCGGTCGAACCCGGTACAGGATATGTGAAGGCGTATGCCTGCGGGCCTGACTATAACTATTTCCAGTATGACAATGTTACGCAGATGCAGCGTCAGGTCGGTTCCACATTCAAACCGATTCTATATACCCTTGCCATGCAGGAAGGTGAATTCACACCATGCAGCACGTTGCCAAATATTCAGGTCAGTATTGACATACCAGGAAGTCAAACCTGGGAACCACGCAACGACAGCAAGTCGAGAATAGGTGAGGAAGTGACCCTTAAATGGGCACTTGCACAGTCAAACAACTGGATTTCCGCAGCCCTCATAAAACGTTACGGACCGGAACCGGTTATAGCTATGGCGCATAAAATGGGCATCACAGCCGATATTCCGCCTGTTTATTCCATCGCACTCGGGACTGCCGACATATCTCTGATGGAAATGGTCGGAGCCATGAACACTTTCGCAAGCAAAGGGGTTTACATCGAACCTGTCTTCATCACAAAGATTTGTGACATGGATGACAATCTGATTGAAAGTTTTGTGGCACGTCAGGAAGAGGCTATTGACGAACAGACTGCCTATCTTATGATTGAACTTATGAAAGGCGTGGTGCAGTCAGGTACCGGTATCCGTCTGCGCACCCAATATGGGCTGACTAACCCGATTGCCGGAAAAACCGGAACTACACAGAACAATTCCGACGGATGGTTTATGGGACTTACCCCTGACCTTGTTTCCGGTGTCTGGACTGGCTGCGAGGACCGTGCCTGCCATTTCAAGACAATGGCTATGGGACAAGGCTCAAGAATGGCTATGCCTATATGGGCCATCTATATGAAAAAATTATATGGCGACCCGTCCATCAAATTGTCACGCGGTGATTTCGACAAACCTAACCAGCCACTGTCAGTCGAGTTTGACTGTGACAAGTATGACAGTAAAAACGAAGATGAAGATTTCAATGAAAACTTTTGATATTATTGAACACGATCCGTATCTTAAGGATTTTGAAGATAAATTCAATGACCGGTTCAACGCATACTATAATACGAGGAATGCCATAGCTCCGGATGGCAATATAGCGAATTTTGCCAACGGCTACAATTTTTTCGGCTGTCATAAATCGCTTGCAGGCTGGATTTTCAGGGAGTGGGCACCCAATGCTACGGAGATTTTTCTGATAGGCGAACATTCCGACTGGAAGCCTAAGGAGGAATTTGCGTTTAAGAATTTCGGTGACTATTGGGAACTCCATGTCGCTGAAAAAATCCTTCATAAGGGAAGTCTTTATCGTCTTCTGATACGTTGGAATGGCGGCGAAGGCGAACGGATCCCAGCCTACGCCACACGTACCGTCCAAGATGAAGTCACCAAAATATTCAGCGCTCAGATATGGAATGAGGTGACTACATACGAATGGAAATACCCTGCACCAAGCAGACGCAATGACCATCCGATAATCTATGAGGCACATATAGGCATGGCCCAGGAAGCCCCACGTGTCAGTACCTACAGGGAATTCAAAATCAACGTCCTGCCAAGAATCGTGGCAGGTGGCTATAACACCCTCCAACTGATGGCTGTCCAGGAACATCCTTACTACGGCTCCTTCGGATATCATGTCTCCAGTTTCTTCGCAGCGTCCTCACGTTTCGGAACACCTGAGGAACTGAAGGAAATCATCGACGAGGCTCATAAGAATAACCTGTATGTTATTATGGATATAGTTCATTCTCATGCGGTTAAAAATGAAGTCGAGGGCTTGGCCAAATATGACGGCACTTCCTATCAGTTCTTCCATGAAGGAGAAAAGGGCAATCATCCGGCATGGGATTCGAAATGCTTCAATTACGGCAAACACGATGTTCTCAATTTCCTGCTTTCCAACTGCAAGTATTGGCTTATGGAGTACCATTTCGACGGATTCCGTTTCGATGGCGTGACAAGCATGCTGTACTGGAATCATGGCTTGAACCGTAATTTCACTTCATACAATATGTATTTTGAAGAGCTGGACCTCGATGCAAGTGTCTATATGATGCTTGCCAACAATCTGATACACAGCGTAAATCCAAATGCAATCACCATTGCTGAAGATATGAGCGGCATGCCCGGAATCGCTGCCCCGTTGAATAAGGGTGGTTTCGGATTTGACTTCCGCCTCGCTATGGGTGTCCCCGATTTCTGGATAAAAACTTTAAAGGAAGTTCAAGATGAGGATTGGGACGTTGGCACAATTTATTATGAACTGAATAACAGACGAAATGATGAAGGCTCCATTTCTTACGTGGAATCGCATGACCAGGCACTTGTAGGTGACAAAACATTGTCTTTCAGACTGATGGACAGCAATATGTACACCTCCATGTCTCTTGACAGCAAAGACCTTGTGATAGACAGAGGGGTGGCGCTGCATAAGATGATTCGACTTTTCACCCTAAGCACAGCAGGTTCGGGATACCTCAATTTTATGGGCAATGAGTTCGGCCATCCGGAATGGATTGACTTTCCGCGCGAAGGCAATAACTGGTCATATAAGTATTGCCGCCGTCAGTGGACACTCGTTGACAATCATTCACTCAGATATTATAAATTGGCGGAATTCGACAAAGCGATGATTAAGACGGTTGTAGATTATGACTGTTTTGCCGAGAAGTTCCCATATAAGCTTTATGAACACAATCAGGACCATGTCATCGCATTCCTGAGAAATAAGTTGCTGTTTGTCTTTAACTTCCATCCGACCAATTCATACAGTGACTATTGTGTGGATGCGCCTGCCGGCGAATATGTGACCGTTCTTGACACCGACAGTTTGGATTTCGACGGGTTCGGTCGCAATGATTCCGCCCTCCATCATTTTACAATTAACGAAGGCTCGCGTAACTGTTTGAAACTGTACCTTCCTGCCCGTACTGCCTTGTGCCTGGCCGCTATTCGGTGACCTCGACGATGAAAGCATCCTTATAACCCATCTTTTTGACTGTTTTCAGATACTCCTGAGCCTCAGACTTGCTTGTGAATTTGCCGGTGGTGTATTTGTATTTGTTGTCAACTTTCGTATAGGAAATGGTCTTCATCTTTGAAAACTTCTTGTCGTTTGTGTTGACCTTGCTTGAAGTCGTCATGAATTGTATTTTATAGTAAGTTGCAGTTTTGGCTTCTTTTTTCTTCTCTGTGGCAGCTTGAGCGGTTTGCTTTTCGACAGTTACTTGCTCTGCCTTGACTTCAGCAGGCGGCGTGTATGCCTTTCCGTAACTTTCAGTGTCATCGGGAAGTCCTTCTACGTTACGTTTGTATTGTCTGAATGCCTCAAAGATGTTTTGTGCAATCTCATCTTGTCCGCTTGCGCTAACCAGATATGCCCGGTCCTGCGCATTTGTGATGAATCCGACCTCTGTCAGAATACTTGGCATTGAGGCAGTGTAAAGCACCAGAAATCCCGCCTGCTTGACCCCGCGGTTATACCTCCCCCTTGACTCGTACCTGTCTTGTATGTTCTTCGCAAGTGTCAGACTTTGATCAAGATGCACATTCTGAAGAAGTGTGAATATTATGTTGCTTTCATCGGAGTTCGGGTCATAGCCGTCATAATTCTCCTGATAATTGTCCTCTAAAAGAATTGAGGCATTCTCACGCTTTGAAACATCAAGATTTTCCTTTGACTTGTGAAGCCCCATGACATAAGTCTCGGTGCCGTATGGTGCCGTCTTTTTGTTTGCATTGCAGTGAACTGAGATGAATAGGTCTGCGTGATTCCTGTTGGCGATGTTGGTACGTTCCCTGAGTTCGATGAAAACATCGGAATCACGTGTATATATGACATTGACATCAGGATATTCTTTCTTTATCTTGGCTCCTAAGAGCTTAACAATCTTAAGGGTTACATCTTTTTCCTTATAACCGTTTGACTGCGCCCCAGGATCCTTGCCGCCGTGTCCTGCATCCAAGACTACAGTTTTGATTCCGTATCCGTTACCTCCGGTAGCAGTGGAATCCTGCGCCCAGGCATTAAAAAAAACAGTCAGTGTAATAATAATGACTAAAAAACGTTTCATATTTAATCCTAAGTTTAGCTTTAAATTTTTACCTTTGCAGTTTTAGCAATTAACGGCGATAAAATTAATTTTATTTTGACGAGCCAGGGAAACCATATAGTTTTTTTTATTATCAACATGATGTTGATAACTTTCTGTATGTTTGAAAATGGAAAATTATATGCACAGGCTTCGGTTTCCGACTCCCTGCCCGCTATTACAATCACTACAACCGATACTGTCAGTCTCGGAAACAGTTCCCGGAAAAAAACTGTCCTTGATGAAATCATTAAAACCACTTCGTCAGACAGTGTCGTTTATGACCTCACCAACAAGAAAATAATCATGCTCAACAAATGCGTGATAGATTACGGGAAAATACATCTCGAAACCGGATACGCTGAAATAGATTTAACCACCAATATGCTGATTGCCAAAGGATTACCCGACTCCGTGGGCAATATCACACAAAAACCCGTGTATAAGGACGGTGAGCAGCAATATAACTGCGAAACCATCAAATATAATTTCAATACAGGCAAAGGCTACATTACCAATGTCATAACCCAGCAGGACGGCGGTTATTACCTTCATGGCGAGAAAATCAAGAAGTTTGATGACAATATCACCAATCTGAGAAACGGTGCATTTACCACGTGTGACTTGGAAAATCCGCATTTCCAGTTCAGGTTCACGAAAGGGAAACTTATTCCTAATGACAAGATCATCACCGGACTCACCTATCTGGAGATTGAGGATATTCCTCTTCCTGTCGGCATACCTTTCGGGATATTCCCACTCATCAAAGGCGGAACCTCCGGCATTATAATTCCGGGCTACGGCAGTTCCAATGAACGCGGGTTCTTTCTCGAAAATGGCGGTTATTATTGGCATATCAATGACAAATATACCCTGAAAGTGCTTGGTGATATTTATTCACGCGGCAGTTGGGCAGTCAAGCCTACCCTTCAGTATAAAGTCAGATACAAATACAGCGGCTCATTCAACTTCAGTTTTGCACAGAACAAATCCGGAATCAGAAAATCTTCCAACTATTCCTCACGTAATGACTTCAAAATCAGCTGGCAGCATACCCAAGACCCCAAAGCTAACCCTAACCACTCCTTTAGCGCCAACGTCAATTTCGTGACAAGCAAATACAATAAGCTGAATCCTTCAACCACAACCGACTATCTTTCCAATACTTTCAATTCGAGCATAGCCTATCAGACTTCTTTCTTTAACAAGAAGATGAATTTCTCCATCAACGCCGGCCATACCCAGAACACTCTTGATGGTTCGATGACATTTACTCTGCCTGACTTCTCACTGTCAACGACAAAGATATATCCTTTCAAACGAAGGGTTGTGGTGGGGAAGGAAAGATGGTATGAAAAGATTTTCTTCTCGTACTCGATGGTGGGTAAAAATGAGTTGACTACCATAGATTCCCTTCTTTTCACCGAACCTGTTCTCGATAAGCTGAAAAATGGCATTAAACATACTATTCCAATCGGTTTTTCATCCAAGGTTTTCAATGTGATGCAACTGAATGTCAGTGCCAATTATACAGAACGCTGGTACTCAAAATATTACGATATCTTTTACGAAGGGGATACCACATACGTTGGCGGTGAGGCTGTGGCACCACACCTCGTTGAAAATCCCATGTATGCTTTCAAGGCTGCCCGCGACTTCAATTTCAATGCGTCCTTGAATACCACGCTTTATGGTTTGGTGCAGTTCAGGAGATTTTTCATAAGGGCTGTACGCCATGTTTTCACGCCTTCATTGTCATTCAATTATACTCCTGATTTCGGCACGAGCTTCTGGAAATACTATAATACTTATAAAGACGCCAACGGCAACGACGTGAAATATTCCATCTTCAGGGCAAGTGACTATTCGCCGCTGTACGGTTATCCGAGCGATGGTGAATCGGGAAGGATTAATTTCTCTTTTGGCAACTCTTTGGAAATTAAAGTCAGAAACAAACATGACACCATAACCGGCACAAAGAAGATAAAACTGATAGAAAGTTTAACGTTGTCAGGTGGTTATGACTTTGCAAAGGACTCTTTGAACTGGAGCAACCTGAGTATAAGCGGTCGTACACAACTGATAAAGGGATTAGCGCTTGAATATTCCACTTCCTTGTGCCCTTATAAAGTGACTTCCGATGGCGTGATGATTAATCAGTTTCTGTGGAAGACCGACAAACGATTGTTTGCACCACCTTCGCAGGTGTGGCGTCTCGGCTTCACTTATACTTTGAATCAGGACACTTTCAAGGGGCAGAACAGAAAGAAACTTGCTTCGTATATTCCTCAGGGAATGGTGCCCTTGTCGGATGCACTGTCAACCCGCGATGTTTATATCGACTGGGACAATACTTGGAATGTCAATATATCCTATAACTTTAATTATCAGATAATTCAGTCAATGGCCAAAGACGGTGAATATGTCAAGACTACCAATATTGTTAATGCTGCATCGTTTTCCGGTGATGTCAATATCACAAAAAAATGGAAGGTGGGTTATAATCTGAAATTCGACATTACTACGATGGATTTGACATACGCCAACTTATCGGTTTACAGAGACTTGCACTGTTGGGAAATGCGTTTCAACTGGGTGCCTTTCGGCAGTGCCAAGAGCTGGATGTTCACTATAAACATCAAGTCTGCCGCCCTAAGTTCAATAAAATACGAAAAACAGAAATATGATTATTCTTATTAAGTAACAAAACAGGTCTTTTTGCAATATATAAAAAAGACGAGATTATGTTACATGAGATTTTTGACCTGTTTTTCCCGCGGCTATGTCTCGGTTGCGGACATCCGCTTAATGATAGTGAGGAGTTTATATGCGAGCATTGCAAATATGATATGCCGTTTACCAACTATCACAATGTCAGGGACAATCCCGTGGAGCAGTGCTTCTGGGGCAAAGTGCCTGTCGAGCGTGCAACGTCAATGCTCTATTATCACAAAAAGGGGATGGTGCAGTCGGTAATCCATTCCTTAAAATACCGGCAGTGCCCGGAAGTCGGAAATTATCTTGGCGTCATGGCAGCACATTGTTGCGGTGATTTCTTCAGTGGTTTGGATTATCTGATGCCGGTTCCGCTTCACAAGAAGAAAAACAGGCAACGCGGTTATAATCAGAGCCGCATGATTGCCGAAGGTATAGCATCAGTAACAGATATCGCCGTTTCCGAAGATTTGAAAAGGATAGTATATACCGCCACCCAGACTCATAAGGACAAATTTGAGAGGTATGAAAACACACTTCATAGTTTCTGTTTGGAAAATCCGCAGATATATTGCGGGAAGCATATCCTTCTTATCGATGATGTGCTGACCACGGGGTCCACGTTGGAATCGTGCGCTAAGGCTGTGTTGCAGGTGCAACCGAATGTCAGAATCAGTGTGTTCACATTGGGGTATGCAAAATAACCCCGTGCGTGCTGAATCACCCTTTAGGCTTAGTTCTTCACCGCACGTATCGGTTGTCCGTAATATTTGTACGTGCTGCCTCTGTAGCGGATTTGCGAGTAGAAGAATAAACCGAGGGCATGGTCCATATAATCCTCGTCCCATGTCCCTGACCAATAAAAGCCGTAGTAAGTGTCTATGTCTTCCTTGTCGCTCAGACCGTCGGCAGCCGGGAAGAAACAGGTGTTGCCGTTAGGGCCGGTTACCATATAGCCGTTTTCTCCGTTCAATGTGGTCCATTCCCATTCGCAGTTGTATATGATTTCCTCTATCTGCGTTATTGATGGCATTTTCCATTCTCCGCCAGTCTGGACGTATGCAACGTCATACTGGGTGCCTTGTATGTTTGTGCCGATATAGTCATATCCGTTATATCCGTCACCCAACGGGTCATAGTTGCTTTCTGTATATACAGCCTTTGTGTGGGTTTCGCCCCATGCATAATAGTCGCCATAACCTTCAGGCGCCGTGGCTCCGATATTGCGGTCAGCCCACAATGTACCTGAAGGCAGACCTAAGTCAACTATCTGGTAATTATAGGAATTATCTGTCGTAAACACTTTTTGTTCACCGTATGCCGTGTCTGCATTGTTGATGGCGTAAGCCCTTACATAATAGGTCGTGCTTCCTGTAAGACCTGTCATTGTGCTTGTGAATTCACCAAGTCCGGAGCCGTCTGACGTGATGTTGTCGGCTACTGTGGGATTTTCAACAGTGCTCCAGCAAACGCCTCTTGCCAGTACATCCATGCCGCCGTTATCAGTCACATTACCTCCGCAGACTGCCGAATAGTCAATAATATCAGTTACTTCCGCAGTCGTGACGGTAATAATCGTCGGCTGACCGTTATAAATGATATCAACTACAGACATTACGTCCAAGATATTGATTTGATTATCTTCATTTACGTCACCTCTAAGATATTTGGTGCCGTTTGTCTGTGCTTGCAGACTGTTAATTGTTCCGCAAAACACTAATGCAATTACACATGCAAAAACCTTAAAATTCCTCATTTTTCCTTGTTTTATAAAGTTTGCAAAGGTAAATAAAATTTCGTTCTATGTGTAATCTTAAAAAATCTTAATAAATATTAACGGCTCCTTTCGATAATCAAATCACGTTATTGCCTGCAAGACAGGAGTTTCCGCCGAAACTGCCAAGGGTGGCACCGGATATCTTTGTCGGCTCTGCCGCAAGTGCTTGACATAACTGCTATCAAAGGCAATAACAGGGGAAAAAGTGTTTTTTCATTTTTTGGGATTGAAATAACGTTGCAAAGGTACTGAATTTTATATACCTTTGCATTTTTATTGAAAATTAAAAAAATGGAACATAATCTTTATATCACAAATTCCTTGTCAGGGAAGAAGGAAAAATTCGAACCTGTCGCTCCGCCTCATGTCGGAATGTATGTTTGCGGTCCTACCGTTTATGGCGACGCCCATCTCGGTCATGCCCGTCCCGCAATCACTTTTGACCTGTTGTACAGATACTTGACTTATTTAGGCTATAAAGTGCGCTATGTCAGAAACATAACTGATGTCGGCCATCTGGAACACGATATGGACGAGGGCGAAGACAAGATAGCAAAAAAGGCACGCCTCGAACAACTTGAACCAATGGAGGTCGCACAGCATTATTCCAATTCGTATCACCGCGATATGCACCGTCTGAATGTGCTTGACCCGTCCATAGAACCGTTGGCGTCAGGACATATTGCGGACCAGATTGACATGATTCAGAAAATAATCGACAACGGCTACGCTTACGTCTCTAACGGCTCAGTCTATTTCGACGTTCCAAAATATTCGAAG
The DNA here is from genome assembly GCA_937877575.1 of uncultured Marinilabiliales bacterium. Classification (GTDB taxonomy): domain Bacteria; phylum Bacteroidota; class Bacteroidia; order Bacteroidales; family BM520; genus RGIG7150. The sequence goes on from CALFIZ010000077.1 coordinate 33,392, forward strand.
GATAATCCGTATGGCATCCTCTCGGGACGCAAGTATGAGGATATGATAAACAATACGCGTGAACTTGCCGGTCAGGATGAAAAACATAATCCGGTTGACTTTGCCCTCTGGAAGAAGGCAGCTCCGGAACATATCATGAAATGGAACTCCCCATGGAGCGTAGGTTTCCCGGGATGGCATTCCGAATGCTCTGCCATGAGCGCCAAATATCTCGGTATGCCTTTTGATATCCACGGCGGCGGCATGGACCTCAAGTTCCCCCACCATGAGTCGGAAATCGCACAGTCGGTCGCGGCTTACGGCGTTATGCCGGTAAAATACTGGATGCATAACAACATGATTACCATCAACGGACAGAAAATGGGCAAGTCACTCGGCAATTTCATCATCCTCGATGACTTCTTCAAAGGTAACAGCACGCTTCTCGCACAGCCGTATTCCCCTATGACAATCCGTTTCTTCATCCTCCAGGCGCACTACCGTTCCGAACTCGACTTCTCCAAAGAACTGCTGATTGGCACCTGCATCATGCTTTTCTTCTACATCTTTATCACCCTGAGATACAACTACTGGCAGACACCTATGCGCGGACAGAACATGGTGGAAATGGTACACACGCTGGTTGAGCAAAAGAAATGGCGCCAACGC
>CALFIZ010000078.1 GCA_937877575.1 uncultured Marinilabiliales bacterium
GGATGTTTTGCAGTTGCAGATGTCCTTTGAGCACCAAGGTATATGGGCGTGAATATAAAAAATACAATTAAAAAATTGTAAACCATTGGTAATCAATTAAAAGAGAAATTATAAAATAAAACGAAAAGTACAATTTGCTTTAATTTTGCTTTAATTTACGACCTGCTGACTACTATGGTGGTTAAATATGGTTTATATTCTTCTTAATGATTGCTTATAACCATGACCTGATACAACGGAAAATATTGCTATAACTGATTGTTCTGCGATTTCACTTAAAAATGATCGCATACCATACAAACCATATCTATGATATGAAAAAAAAACCTGCCTGAAGTCATATCGGCAGTTTTTTTTTGTCTCAAAAACGGCTTTGGGATTACAAATGGAATTACAAATGGGATTACAAAACTCGTAAAAATAAGGCTCGACTTCGACCCCATAATACACCAAAACAATTCGAGTTGACCCCCTTAATACAAAAAAAACGCATGAGTATTTTAAATATATATGCGTTGAAATTCAATCAATTACGTTTGATTATGCTCAATTATGCACAAAAATGGGCTTCCATTGTGTATTATTCTGCCATAGATGCTGTATTCTCCCCTGTCATAAGAGCCTCAACCTTCTCTTCCAAAAGGTCGATAATCTTCTGCTGGTCTTCGATTTTCGACTCCAATAGCTGGACATATTTGTCGCGATCCGGTGGCGGAGTCTCGTTCATCACGCTGGATACCCGCCACATTGCGCCTTCGCCAGTGATAAGCCAGTCGGCAGAAATATCGTAATTAATACATAAATTCTGTATTATATCCATACCTGCTTTCATCCTTTTATTCAGAATTTCTGAAAATTTTGCTGGTTTAATACCGAATTTTTCTGCCAAATCAGCTTTATTTAATGCCAATCCTGAAGACAATATTGTATTTATTGCCTCTATAACTCTCTCATTTATTGCAATTTCAAAATTTTTCATTAAAAAAATTCAGATTTTATGTATTGTATTCAGAAAATATGTATATTTGCAGCATCGTTTAAGATAAACATCGCGGACAAAATTAAATAAAAAAGTAATACGATGAGAAAAAAAATAGAACTGACCGACCGTGCCGCCCGGAAGAGGATAATGGAAACCTTTGGCGTGTCATCAATGAGCCTCTCACTGGCGCTCAATTACAAACGCAATAGCGACACTTGTAAGAAAATGCGCAAAATGGCTCTTGACAACGGCGGTGTCATGATGCAGGAAATCACGCAAAAGTAGCGAAAATATGCAATACTATAACAACATATTAACTGTAGAGGCCGGATGGCTGATTGAGCAGGGGCTGATAACCCAAAACAATTACCGCAACCTCACCAACCGTGGCGACATCCAGGTGGTGCGCCGTGCGTGCCGCAACACGCCGGCATTAGTGGCGTATGAAAGTCTGCCGGAAAGATTCAAGAAACTGATTGACGCCAAGATTAACGTGTATGAGGCAGCCAGGGAAAATTTAATCGCACAGCATATTGTACACTCTGTTGAGGCTTCGGCATTTTTTGAAGGTTATATGCTTGAAGGGGACAGGCATCTTCCGGTGGACAAACGGCGGGAGTACTATGCAGATGCGATAGTGCTTGATGCTATCGGCAGTATAATCACCGAACGCATGGGCAGGCGCCACGCATTGTCACACAGAAGCAGCACCGGCAATTGGGACGAACTCGCAGACAGTGCGCAGAACTTGGACAGAAGCCTATATCCGCACATGCTGCCCGCCAACCCGCGCTCTTTAGAGCGCAAATACAGGCTATATAAGAAGGAGGGGTATGCAAGCTTAATCCATAAGGCTTACATAAACAACAGCAAAAACGCGGGGAAAGTGATTGACGACAACCAGGTCAGCGCCCTTGTCATGCTGATGAGTGATCCGCGCAACCTCGACAATGCACAGGTGGCACGGATATACAATACACTCGCCGCCTCGATGAAATGGAAAAAGATAACCGCATCAACTGTGGCGGTATGGCGTACAAAACTTGATGACGAGATCTATGCGCGCCGCCACGGGGCCGTTGCATACCGGAACGCCAAGTCAATGCAGGTAAAGCGCAGTGCTCCGTCATATCCGCTGTATTACTGGACAATGGACGGATGGGATGTGGAGCTGATGTATCAGAAAACCGATACCGACAAAAACGGCCGTAGCATAACCACGTACCACAACCGTCCTACGGTGGTTGTGGTGCTGGATGCCTGCTGCAAATACCCGGTAGGCTATGCCATCGGCACCCATGAGACTCCGGAACTCATCAGGGAAGCGCTGCGCAATGCGGCAAAACATACTGAAAGCCTGTTTGGCAGGATGTACCGCACAGCACAACTGCAGAGCGACAACTACGCCATCAAGTCGATGCTGCCGCTCTACAGAGGGATGGCAGACAAGGCAACGCCGGCCCGGATAAAGAACGCGAAGGCTAAGATAATAGAACCCTGGTTCAAGTATTTCAACAAGAAGTATTGCCAGATGCAAACCAACTGGTCAGGCTACGGCGTGACAAGCAGGAAGGAGCTTCAGCCAAACTCTGAGTTTTTGAACAAATTCAGGCACAGTTTCCCGGATTTCGAGGGCGTGTGTGCGCAGATTGTGATGTCTGTTGAGGCTGAAAGGGCGGAACTTCACGACAAATACATGGCGCTATGGAGTGAAATGCCGGAGGGAAACAGGTTTCCGCTGTCAGTTGAGCAGTACCTGCTGATGTTTGGCGCGACAACAGACAAACGCCACCTGTTGCAGGGGAACGGAATAACCGTCACCATTGGAGGCAGGAGGCACAGTTATGACTGCTTCAACCCATCGTTCCGCAAACATGCATCAGTACGCTGGGAGGTGCGTTACGACCCGGATGACCTGAGCCGTGTGCTTGCAGTGAGTGAGGACGAATCCCTGCAGTACGAGCTTGAAGAGAAATACATACAGCCGATGGCGCTGATTGAGCGCAAAGAAGGTGACAGCGAACAGCTGCAGAGAGTGCAGCGGTTTAACAGTGAACAGGAGCGGCGCATTACAGATAGGATGTCCGAATACACAGAGAGGGCTGCCGAACTGCTGTCAGGACACGGCAAGGAGCTCGACACGCTGCAGAAGCTGCTGATAGTTGACAGCAACGGCCAGCACAAGGACCAGCGCAACAGGGAACGATTGAGAGACATATTTGTTGCGCCTGATGAAGATATTTTAGACGAATACTAAACAAATAACCCAAACCTATGGAAACCATTAAGAAAACAAACATTACAAACGCTTTAAGGTTATACTGTGAGCGTTATGAAAGCCAAAACAAGGCCGCCAACAGCCTCAAGGGGGTGTCGGCAGCGACTGTAAGCCAGATGCTCAACGGCAACTGGGCACTGATTAAAGACGAAATGTGGCGCAATGTGGCGGCGCAGATCGGATATAAGGATGACAAGTGGGAGGCTGTGGAAACGACCGACTTCAAGCGTCTTATGATGCTGCTGGAGGATATTAAGGGCAACAGTCTGGTCATGGCCGTAACTGGGGATGCGGGTTCCGGGAAGACATTTGCGTTGAAGGAGTTCACGGCCTCGCACCGGCAGACTTACCTGTTGTGCTGCAATGAGTACTGGAACCGCAAGATGTTCCTGCAGGAGCTGTTGTCATCCATGGGGCATGACTACAACGGATACACCATCGGTGAAATGATGCACGAGGCGGTAAGGGCGCTGAAGATGCAGGAGGCGCCACTGGTGATACTTGACGAGGCCGACAAGCTGTCAGACAGTGTCCTGTACTTTTTCATCACGCTTTACAACAGCCTTGAAGACGAATGCGGGATAGTGCTCTGTGCGACAAGTCATCTGGAAAAGCGCATCAGAAGCGGCATCAAACTCAATAAAAAGGGATATGCGGAGATATGGAGCCGTCTTGGCAGAAGGTGCATTAAAATGAAGGGTGTCAGTGCAGCTGACATCACTGCAATATGCGAGGCTAACGGCATAACCGACAGCAGGGAGATCAATGCTGTCATTGAGGACAGCGAGAGCGACCTAAGACGGGTGAGGCGCAAAATACACGCCCTCACCCGCAAGAAGGAATCAGTTAACAGGTAATTAATCGATATTTAATAACTAAAACAAAAAAGCTATGGAAACAAATGAAAGAAAAAAAATGACTGTAAGGGACATTACAGAGCTCATGATGAACGGACTGGCACCATTGGAAGTTGTTGAGGCAATCAACGAAGGGAACAACAATCCTATCAGAATGCCCGATTATGTGTTTGACTGTGATATCGAGCACAATATTACAGGTATGAAACAGCAGTTCGGTGATAGTGTCAGGATAACGAGCACATTCAGCGACGGGCTGACGAGGTTTGAATTGAATGTCAACAGCTGCACGACAGTCACACGTTATTTCCGAGACTTAACGGTTGCGGAGTATGAACTGCTGTGTGTATTGGCACAGTATATACATAACGATTTGACGCGCGAATTTTAGTGCCATGAAGCGGGCATTGACATTGTGCGACATATACAACTACAAGCCTGATGTCTTGGATTTCGAGGGCGAATGGCTTGAGAGCATCGGCAGGCCGGAGCTTACCGGCAGCTGGATAATCTGGGGCGGTAGTGCCAACGGCAAGACACGTTATGCGCTGCAGCTTGCCAAATGTCTGGCAAGGTACACCCGTGTGGTCTATGATTCGCTTGAAGAGGGATTGTCGTATTCCATGAAGAATGCAATTGAGCAGATAGGGTTTGCGGACGTCAGGCGTAATTTCACACTGCTTGACAAGGAGCCTGTGGCCGAACTGTCGGAACGTCTCAGTCGTCAGCGCTCGCCGCGCGTTGTTATAATCGATTCGCTGCAGTACACCGGGCTGACATACTCCGAGTACAGGAAACTGCGTGACAGCTATAGGAACAAACTGTTTGTCTTTGTCAGCCATGCTGACGGACATGAGCCTAAAGGCACAGTTGCCAGGTCGATAAAGTACGATGCCTTTGTCAAGATATATGTTGAAGGCTACAAGGCATATCCTCAGAGCCGTTACGGTGGTGGGAAGGAATATGTGATATGGCAATATGGCGCCGATCAGTACGGACATTAGAAATCTAAAAGCAATAATCATGAAACAGACCTTTGAAGAACAGGAAAAGAAGCGGCTTATAAAGAAATTCCACGTGCTGCTTTCCAAGGCCGGCATCGACAACGACACCAAGGCTGCCATGCTGATGAACTACGGTGTGGAGACATCCAAAGACCTCGGTTGCGAGGAGCTTATCGAGTTGTGTGGCAGACTGCAGAAGATGACAGGAAGGGATGAGAGCGATGTCTGGCGCAGAAGAGTCATCGCATCGATAGACGGTTATCTTAAACTATCCGGACAGGAACGGAACATAGATGTAATCAAGGCGATAGCAGTCAGGGCATCGGGATTCGACAGCTTCAACAGCATACCGGTATCACGCCTGCGCAACCTGTACTATGCATTCCGTGACAAGCAGGAAGACATCAAAAACGTGAACATGGTGATATCCATGAACATGCCCACCATGAAAAACATAAACTAAACATAATTATTATTAAACAACAAGAAAAAATGGCAACAAGACAGAAGAAGACCCTGATACAGGGCATTACGGCCGAGCAGGCCAACGATGCATTCGCAGCCTATGCGAAGGCAGACGCTCAAATCAACAAAATCAACGCGGACATCGAGCTGCAATGCGCCAAGATACGCGAGAAACGCGCCG
>CALFIZ010000079.1 GCA_937877575.1 uncultured Marinilabiliales bacterium
AAAGATATACCAACATATTGATAATCAGTAAATTCTTTATTACAGGAGGCAATAAGGAGAAACGTCGCGGTGAATATTGTTGTGCCATTGTATGTCTGTTAATTGTTAAACATTTTGCTGACGGCATCCATGTCAATTATAACATAGATTGGATTTCCGTCAAGGTCAGTATCTTTAACGCTGCATTGCGACAAAGATTGTGCAATTTGCCGCATCTCCTCGACAAATAGCTTCTTGCCGCTCTTCAAACCTGTCTTTTTGGCAGTTGTTTTTGCTATTGATTTGATTCTGCTGACAGATTTGTTGCTGTATTCATGTTTTATGTTGGTAAGTACATCTTCAAAGAATGACTTGATTTCATCTGTCGTTATGTCGGCAGGATGGGCATTTATGACGTAGTTTGACTGACCCATCTTGTCGAATTTGAATCCAAGTTTCTCGAATTCATCCTTCGATTCGTCAAGGATAATGCTTTCATCATAACTGAGGGTTATGGTTTCAGGAAACATGTCGGTCTGGGCAGCTGTCTCGCCCTTTTCCATCTGCGCAACGAGTTTTTCATACTTTATCCTTTCATCGGCTCTTGCCTGGTCTATGATGATTATGCCGTTTCTAACTGTGCCGATGATATATTGGTTGCGCGACTGGATGAACTCTGCACCCATGTCGGTGAAAAGTCCTGCCGGTACATCCCCTGAAGTGGTGTTGTCAGTTTGACTGTCGCTATATGTTTGATGTTCGTTCCGGGAGTTGTCGAACTCCGTGTTGATGTCATCGTAGAATTTCTTCCAGTCTTCGTTTGCGGGTTGCCGCTGGTTGTTCAGTCCGTTGAACGGATTGTAGCTTGCATCGTATTTGATTTTGGGTTGAACTATAGGACGGCTTTCGTCCGCATTGGTCATGATAAAGCTTGGTTCCGCATCAAGGTCTAACGATGGCACCTCCATGCTGTATTGTCCGAATGAATGCTTTACGGCAGATTTCAGTATTGCATATATGATGTGCGCATCCTGAAAGTTGATTTCAGTTTTGGTAGGGTGGATGTTGACATCAATGAGTTCAGGATTGATGTCTATCTTCACGAAATACATGGGGTAGGTGTCAGCCGGAATCAGTTCCTGGTAGGTGGACTCTATGGCGTGTTTGAGGTACGGGTGCTTTACGTATCTTCCGTTGACGAAAAAATACTGGTCGGTGTTTTTAGTCTTTTTGGCGGCTTCCGGCTTGCCGATGAATCCTGATATCCTGACGGTGTCAGTGGCGGCTTCAACAGGTATTATCTTGTTTGAATAGGACTTGTTGACGAGATTCATTATCCTTTGTTTGAAGCTTTCTGACATCAGTTCGGTTACAACGCTGTCGTTGTTGTACATGGAGAAACCTATGTGTGGGTTGATAAGGGCCACTTTGGTGAATTCCTCCATTATGTGTTTGAGCTCCTGTGTGTTGGATTTCAGGAAGCTGCGTCGTGCCGGAACATTGTAGAAAAGGTTCTTCACGGATATGGATGTGCCATAGTCACAGGTACACATCTCCTGTGAGACGAATTTGGAACCTTCGATTGTTATGGCTGTTCCGACTTCATCCTCCTTGCGTCTCGTTTTCATGACTACCTGTGCGACAGCGGCTATTGACGCCAGGGCCTCACCTCTGAATCCGAACGTGTTTATCCTGAAAAGGTCGTCTGCATTTTTCAGTTTTGAAGTGGCATGACGCTCGAAACTCATTCGCGCATCAGTCTCCGACATGCCGCATCCGTTGTCAATGACTTGTATCAGCAGTCTTCCTGCATCCTTGATGATGAGTTTTATTTTTGTTGCACCGGCATCGACTGAATTTTCCATCAGTTCCTTCACTACGGAAGCAGGACGCTGCACCACTTCCCCCGCCGCAATCTGGTTCGCTACACTCTCAGGCAGCAACTTCACTATATCCGACATGTATTTTCCCCTTATTCAATTGACTCTATGGACTCAGTACGGCTTTCAGTAGTGGCATCCTTCGACGGAAACAGCATGATGAAAGCTAATATTGCGGCAGCAAGCAATGCAAACACTAATATTTTCCTGTTTAATGCACTTTTGTCTGCAGAACGTCTTTTAGTGTTCCACTGGGCTTCCAGACGGCTTCGTCTCAGCTCCGCAAGTTTCTCCTTGTTGCCTTCTGCCTCCCATTTTTTCTTCAACTCCTCCTCTTTGGCAGGGTCATAATATCTGGTCTCAAGTTTGAACTGTCTTGGCTTTTGCGTTTCAAATAGATTAAATGGCATCTTATTTTATTTTTATTATCTGCAAATTTATACATTTTTCTTTAATTTTGCGGCTATTAAACATTAATCTAATCAAACAATTTATGAAGAAAGTTATTTTGTTGATTGCCACAATCTTACTTATGAGCAACGTTAATACTAATGCACAGAAAAGAGCCATGACACCCGAGGATTTATGGAGCTTCGGACGTGTCAGCGAAATCCAACTGTCACCCGACAGAACGAAAGTCCTTTACGGAGTCACCTGTTATGATGTCAGCACCAACAAATCGAACCGCGATTTGTACATGGTTGACGTGAACGGCGGCGATGCCGTCAATTTGACGAAGTCGGCAACTTCCGAATATAACGGCGCTTTCCATCCTAACAATGGTAAAATCTATTATCTGTCATCAGTAAATGATGAAATGCAGTTGTTCTCAATGTCAATGACCGGAACTTCAAAAAAGCAAGTCAGTACGGTCAAAGGCGGAATAGAAGCCTTCAAGTTCTCACCCGACGGCAACAGCATCGTTTATTACGCCTGTGTCAAGCTCGATGAAACCCCGACAGAGGTTTATCCCGATTTGCCTGATGTCAATGTGAAAATGTTTGAGGACCTTAATTATCGTCACTGGGATGCATGGACTGACTATACCTATAATCATTTGTTCATAGCTTCATTCGATAAAAAAGGCAATATAACCGAAGGCACCGACATTATGAAGGATGAACGCTATGATTGTCCTATCAAGCCTTTCGGCGGAATGGAACAGGTCTGCTGGTCCCCTGACGGCAAAAAGATTGCTTACGCATGCAAGAAAATGACAGGTGTTGAGTATGCAATAAGCACAAATTCAGATATTTATATATATGATGTTGAAGAAAAGACTACACGTGACATTTCTTCTTTCAATTTAGGGTATGACTTTGACCCGGTATATTCCCCTAATGGCGAATATATCGTTTGGAGAAGTATGCAGACTCCCGGATTTGAGGCGGATAAGGAAAGAATAATGCTCTTTAACACTCAAAAAAGAGTGGTGTATGACATAACTGAGGGCTTTGACCAGAGTTGCTCCGACTACCAGTGGGCTGACGATAATAAAACATTATATTTCAAGAGCGGACAGTTTGCTACGTACCAGCTGTACAGCATAGATGTCAAAACCGAGAGTATCAGGCAGATAACCAAAGGTCAGCACGACTATGTGGAATATGTTGTAAGCGGTGATGTAATGATCGGCGCCAAACAATCAATGAGCAGTCCTACGGAAATATTCCGTGTTGATATCAAGACCGGCGAGGAAACCCAGCTCACATTCACCAATAAGAAACTTATGGACGAAATCGAGTTCGGCAAGGTTGAGGAAAGATGGATAACCACAGTTGACGGCAAGCAAATGCTCGTTTGGGTCATCTATCCGCCATTCTTTGACAAGACTCAGAAATATCCTGGCATCCTCTATTGTGAGGGTGGACCGCAGTCTGCCGTCAGCCAGTTCTGGTCTTACAGGTGGAACTTCCAGATGATGGCTGCGGGCGGATATGTGATCATGGCACCTAACCGCAGGGGACTGCCTACATTCGGCCAGGAATGGAATGACCAAATCAGCGGTGATTACGGCGGACTGAACCAGAAGGATTATCTGCAGACCGTAGATGTGATTTCCCAGGAACCGTTTATCGATGAAAACCGTCTCGGCGCAGTCGGAGCAAGTTACGGCGGATTCTCCGTATATTGGCTTGCAGGCAATCATGACAAGAGATTCAAATGTTTCATTTCACATTGCGGAATCTATGATTTCTACAGTATGTACGGCTCAACCGAGGAGTATTTCTTTGTGAATCACGACTATGAGGGGCCTTACTGGAAGGTGCCTCAGCCCAAGAGTTATATGTTCTCGCCGCATCTCGCAGTTGCCAACTGGGATACCCCTATACTGATAATCACCGGCGGAAATGACTTCAGAATCCCTTATACTCAGAGCATAGAGGCTTTCAATTCAGCCCAGCTGCGCGGTATTCCTTCCAAACTGCTGTTCTTCCCTGAAGAATCACATTTCGTGCTGAAACCACAGAACTCTATTCTCTGGCAGAGGGAGTTCAGGGCATGGTTGGACAAATACCTGAAGTAACCGGAAACTCTATTTCCGGTTTTCCACCGATTCAACGAACTCGAGGGCATCTTTCGTGTAACAGTCGGCGTTGATTTGTTTTGCCAATACCTGGTTGAGAACTGCACCGCCGACATAAATCGGACATTTGACGCCTTCCGATTTGAGGTAGGCTATCGTGTCTTCCATGGAAAGTACAGTCGTTGTCATCAATGCGCTGAGGCCGATGATGTCGGGATTGTATTTGAAATATGCGTTTCTTATGACCTCTTTTGCCGTGTCACGGCCTAAGTCGATGACTTTATAACCATACGACTCGAATATTACTTTTACGATATTCTTGCCGATGTCGTGTACATCACCTTTGACGGTTGCCAATATTATTATTCCTTTCTGACTGTCAGTCTGCCGGAATCTTGACTTGATGACGGCAAAAGCTTCTTTGCAGGCTTCCGAGGCGGCTATGAGCTGTGGCAGGAATATGCGCTGATGCTCGAATTCATCACCCACTTCGTTGAGGGCAGGTATCAGTGTCCCGTTGATGATTTCCATCGGGTCGGTGCTCTTCAATGCTTCGTTAGTGAGGTTTATGCTGTCTTCCTTAAGCCCGCGTTTTACGGCGTCATGCAATGTCATCTGAGACGATTCGGCTGACTTGGCAATATCCTGTGCTACCGACATGTTTATGAAATTGTCGATGTCAGCAGATGTTCCGGTTAAAGCTTTGAATGACAATATTGTGTTGAGCATCATTGAGTTGCATGGATTAATTATAGGCATGGTTAAACCGTTTTGTAATGCCATAGTCAGAAATGTGCTGTTGATGAGTTCCCTGTTTGGCATTCCGAAACTGACATTCGAAACGCCTAATGCGGTTTTTACGTGCAGTTCTTTTGTGACTAAGGACAGTGCCTTTACGGTTTCCTTGACCAATGGCTGTTGTGCGCTGCAAGTCAGCGTGAGAGTGTCGATTATTATGCGGTGTCGCGCAATTCCGTTGGCCTCGGCAGCTTTGACAATGTGACTTGCAATCTCAAAACGTTCCCAGGCGGTTTTTGGGATTCCGTTGTCATCCATTGTAAGCCCTAACAGGGTGGCACCGTATTTCTTGGCAATCGGGAATATTGTATCCATGCTGTCTTTGTTGCCGTTTACCGAGTTGATGAGACATATCCCGTTGTAATAACGGCATCCGGCTTCTAAGGCTTTGGCGTTGGAGGAGTCGATTTGTAGCGGCAGACTTGTGATTTCGTTAAGATGCATGACAACTTTTTTCATGTTGCCGACTTCATCTGTCTTTGGCACCCCTAAGTTTACATCAAGGATTTCGGCATGTGCGTCTTCCTGTTTGATAGCCTCCTTGTATATGTATTCGAAGTCTTCGTTCAGAATGGCCTCCTTCAGTTTTTTCTTGCCGGTAGGGTTGATTCTTTCACCGCAGATGCGTATTCCATCAAGCGTGACCAAACGTGTAGCTGAGGTTACTATCGTTTCTTTTCTGACTTGACGCTGTGTTACAGGAAGTCCCTTGTTGACGGCTATTGCACGTATGAAATCAGGGTTTGTACCGCAGCAGCCGCCTAAAACCGCTACTCCCTTCTCCCTGAATTCATTCATGTAAGCGGCAAATTCGTCTGCAGTAAGACTGTATGTCGCCTTGCCGTTTTTCAGTGTGGGAATGCCTCTGTTGGGCTGTACAATTATAGGCTTGTCGCAGTATTTGAGAAATTCCTCAACAATAGGCTTAAGGTCTTTTGGGCCCAAAGAGCAGTTGACGCCTATTGCATCTGCTCCCATTGCCGACATCAGTTCCGCCATGATTCGCGGTGATGTGCCGGTTAAAGTGTGTCCGCCAGCATCGAAAGTCATGGTGGTGATGACAGGCTTGTCACTGTTTTCCTTTACGGCAAGTAGGGCGCATTTCAACTCGTAAAGGTCTGAAAACGTTTCAAGTATGAAACCGTCAACTAACGGTTCGGCTATTGTGACCATCTCCTTGAAGGCTTCGTAGGCGTCATCGAACTGCAGTTCTCCGAGAGGGTAGAGCATTTTGCCGAGAGGACCGATGTCCATCATCACATATTGTGAGGTGCGGTGTCTTTTTGCCAATTCTATTGCGGCGGTTATCACCTCCCTGAGGTTTGCATCACCCATTTTAATTCTGTTTGCCCCGAAGGTGTTGGTGGTGATGAAATCACAGCCTGCGTCAATATAGCTCTTGTGTATTTCCGCAATGGCCTCTTTGTTTGTAATATTCAGCATTTCAGGCGTTTTTGCCATGATGCCGCGTTTTTCCAATTCGGTGCCGAATGCACCGTCGAATATCATTACCTGTTTCCCTAATTTTTGTAACATGTTGTTCCTCTTTTACGATAATTGCAGTTGTCGTTTATTATGCAGCCTTTGCAGCTCTTTCTGCTGTCGCCGCCGATTTTAACTATCCCTATCATCGACTTCATCGGTATCATCAGATTTGTTTCCGTGAAGGATATCCCTATTTTTTCGGCCTTCAGCAGTTGTGCTATTGTTATGTTGTCAGCCAACGGTGTGCCTGAGTATCCGGGACAGAAACGCCATGATATATTGCGGTATGGCAGAGTGCACTCATACTCGTCGGCTTTGCGTTCAAGATATATGCTTGCTGCAGCGTCAAATATGACTGCGTACTGCATGTCGTTGATTTGCAGACGTTTTGTGTATCTGTCAACTTGTATTCCCAAAGTAGTGGCACATAGCAGGAATCCGTTTGATTTCTTCAGATATTCAAGATAAGTTTCGTTTTGCATCATGAAATCCAACGGGGAGTCGTAATAGGCATGGATATATTTGAAATCCGAAATTGACCGTATTTCCTCTATTGCCCTGTCAATCAGTTGAATGGTTTTTGAATCTGCAGTTGATTCGGCAGAATATCCAAGATTTTTCAGAATTTCCTGTCTCATCGGTCCGTTATCTCAATTCTTT
>CALFIZ010000080.1 GCA_937877575.1 uncultured Marinilabiliales bacterium
GCTGCGCCCATATCCTTGACAGCCTTTTCGGTGCGGTCTATTTCCTGCTTGTCCCGGCTTGCAGTGGTTGCGAATCTCAGTGGCATTCCGAATATTTCGCCGAAGACGTCCCAGTATGCCATCATATTCTTTTTTGGCAGGCATTGGTGTGCGACCTTGAGCAACAGTCCGAGGTCTCTTGGCCCACCGACCTCGATCACACTTTTGCTGAACACACCTTCGCGGTATGGGATACCCATGTCGGGAGAGTCACTCACTTCCTTGACGAACACGCCGTATTCCGGAATGACATTCTGCCTCGGCACAAGTTCCACATTTTCGAAGGACATGCTGTTATCTGTCTCCACGACATTGCCGAACTGTATCAGTGAATGTCCGAAATACACTGAATCAAGCACCAAATCCATGAAGGTCTTGAACCAAGGGGCAAAGAACAGGTTGGTCAAGTCGGTGTTTTCCTTGCCGGCCTTGTCAACGATGCGGAATGTCTTCTTGGTGGTGAATCCCTTGCGCTGGTTAATGCAACCGGTAAGATGGTTGTCAACCATGATGTCGTTATACACCATATACAGGTCGTAACGTTTCGGGTTATCGATGTCAATGGCAAGCTGCCATGCGCGACGCCATGTGGCGATGTCTTTTTTGGTAAGGCGTTCAGTCTGGTTTTTCAGTTCGACAAGTACAGACCTGGTCTTGCCGTTAATTTTATTCTGATGGTTATTGTTCTTTTTCATGTCAATAGTCGTAAGTTTGTTTGGGCATTGAGCCACATCTGATAGGATACTGGGCCTCACCGTCATCACCGGTGATTTTCGGGAGGTTGGGTGATACAAGGCCCTGGGCGACACGGTTGAAATATTCAATCGCCCTGTCGTAGCGTTCCTTAACGGAATCATATATCATGTCAACATTGGACAGGCGTATGATGTACCATAGTGCCACATCCTTAGTCATTTCGAGGACAAGCGGGTTGCGGTCATCGTTTTCGGCAGAGAAAATCCGCGTGCAGTCGTAGCGTGAAGACAGGTATCCGGTCACTTCCTCGACGGCAGCATTTATTGCCATTTGAATGATGGTTGGATCGCTTTCCACTATCTGACTGAGCTGATAGCTGTAAGCGACGCTTTTAAGTTCCGATTCGGTTATAAACATAATTACCAGTTGTTTTTAGGAGTGGTCCGGCGGCCGATACGGGGTTCAAAAGTTTCAATACGCGAGCGTTTCTGCAGTATGAATATTGCACCTTCATCGGCATCCGGTCC
>CALFIZ010000081.1 GCA_937877575.1 uncultured Marinilabiliales bacterium
AAATATGATACAATATTATATGTAACTTTATTTTTGTATGGGATAGATTTGATGGATACTTTGCTATACTACCTTGCGGATATATGGAATTCGCTCGTTAGCGTGTTCCGGTCGATCAAGTTCATTGATGTTCTTGATATCATCTTTCTGGCTGTGATTCTTTACTGGGTCATAAAGCTGGTTCGTGAAACAAGAGCAGAACAGCTCGTAAAAGGCGTTGTCGTTCTTGCAGCTGTTCTTTTTGTGCTTAATCAGTTCGAGTTCAAGGCTATGCGCGTTATAAGCGAAATGGTCGTGAATGTCGGACTTCTTGCATTTATCATAATGTTCCAGCCGGAGTTGAGACGCGCTCTCGAAAAGGTAGGACGCTCTAAGGTCATGAAGCCCATGCTGCTGTTCGATACCAACGTACCCGAAGCTCAGGGCAGAGAAAGCCTTGCCGTTGAGCAGATTGTCCTCGCCTGCGAGAAGCTCTCCCGTACTGCAACAGGCGCCCTCATCGTAATAGAGCGGCAGACAAGGCTCGGCGAACAGATCGAGACCGGAACGATCATCAATGCTATACCCAGCGAGGAGCTTTTCAGAAACATCTTTTTCCCGAATACACCGCTGCACGACGGTGCGGTGATAATCACAGATGACCGGATAGTCGCGGCAGGTTGCATTCTGCCCGTGTCCGACAATATGAATCTTCCTGTGGAATACGGACTGCGGCACAGGGCTGCAATCGGTGTGACGGAACAGACCGATGCGGTGGCAATAGTCGTGTCAGAACAGCGTGGAACGGTCTCTATTGCCTTTGACGGTAAGGTGAACAATGCTGTGACACGTGAATGCTTCGACAAAAAAATCAATGAGTTTTTCCCTAACTCAATAAGGTGACAGCCTTGCGGTGCTCGGCCACATCATGCACCCGCAGTATGTCGGCGCCGTTTTTCACGGCAGTGATGTTTGCCTGAATTGTTGCTTCCAAGGCTTCTTCCGGAGTGATACCTAACGGCTTGTATAACATTGATTTACGTGATAATCCGACCAGAATGGGGTAGCCTAATGCCTTCAAATCCGAAAGATTGTCAAGAAGACAATGATTCTCTTCCACTGTCTTGCTGAAACCGAAACCCGGGTCGATGATTATTTTTTCCACACCACAGCTTTTCAGTAAGGAAATCTTGTCATTGAAGTATTCCATTATTTCTTTCATCATGTCGTTATAGACGTGATTTTCTTCCATCTTCCCTTCATTTCCGATGAAATGCATCAGGATATAGTTTGCATCGTATTTTGCAGCCACTTCATACATCTCTTCGCATCCTCCAGATATGTCGTTGATTATGGCGCATCCCTCGTCACATCCTGCCTTTGCTATCCAAGGCCGGAAAGTGTCGAGCGACATGACGATATCATCCCCGAAAGTTTGTCTCAATAGTTTTATGACAGGTATAACTCTTTGATATTCTTCGTTTTCCGAGACATATTCGCTGCCGGGACGAGTGGAAACTCCGCCTATGTCGATGATGTCAGCACCTTCTTCAAGCATCTTCTCTGCATGATGCAGTATGTCATTTTGCGACTGAAACCTGCTGCCCGCATAGAATGAATCCGGCGTCACATTCATTATGCCCATTATTCTGACGTAGTTGTTATATGCCATATCATTTGTCTTTTTGCGTTTTTTCACCTAATGTGTTGTGGTAGTCATCCTGCATGTTTTTAGAAAATTCTTTTCATCCGGCAAGTTGAAAGCTACATATTCCTAACGCAATATCTGCTGTTATATTGTCATTGACTTGGAATAATCATGTCTGCGGCTTTTGGACAGATGATTGTTACGTATATTAAAAACAATCAGTGGATTAGCGATACTGGACTGTTGCCCCCTGAATTATAGGTGCCCTGAGCTTTCGAGAATGTGAATCATCATTTGCGGAATTAGCAAAAAAATGACTATCTTTGTTGTTTCAAAAAATGCGTGGAAATGAACAACACTTCGAAAGAATTTGATGCGGTAATTGAGCAGTGCAAGTCGCTGTTTTGCGCTAAAATGAAGGATTATGGCGCTGCATGGAGAATTTTGAGAACATCTTCTCTCACAGACCAAATATATATTAAAGCCAATAGAATCAGAAACATACAGATGGTGGGCGAACAAAAAATAAGTGACAGCATTACAAATGAGTTCATCGGAATCGTAAATTATTCGGTGATGGCCCTGATTCAATTGGAAAAAGGTACTACTGAAACCATAGACCATAACTTTGACGACCTCGTTGCGGAATATGACAAGTATGTCAGACAGTCGAAAGACCTTATGATGAATAAAAATCACGACTATGGTGAGGCATGGAGAAATATGCGTATCAGCTCCATTGATGATATAATTCTAATGAAATTGTTGAGAATCAAGCAGATAGAGGATAATGGGGGTAAAACTTCCGTTTCGGAAGGCCTTGCAGCCAACTATTATGACATAATTAATTACGCGGTTTTTGCGTTAATACAGATATATGAAAAGGGTTTAAATAAATAAGTTTGATATGGAACGATATAATTCAACAAGGACAGTGAGTAAGAGAGACTTACCGGTCTTTATGTCTGTAATTTTGTTCCTGCTTGTGATAGGTACAGCAGTTGCAATTTATTTCATAAAAGATTTGTCCCTTATATTTCTCGGAGTTTATGCATTGATATTGATTTTGATATTAGTATGCAACACAAAGATACCGCGTCAGTTAGGTGGAGTTTTCAGAACTCTTGTAGGTGCTTTGTTCCTATTTTCCGGCTTTGTGAAGGCGGTCGATCCGATAGGATTCCAATATAAGTTTATCGACTATCTCGAGGCATATCATCTGATGTGGCTTGAGCCAATTTCTCTTGTTCTCGTCATATTGGCTTCGGCTTTGGAATTTGTGACTGGTTTTATGCTGTTTTTCGACATCAAGCACAAGATTGCAATTCCTGTCGCCACGCTCATGATGTTGGGCTTTACTTTGTTGACGCTTAATGATGCCATAAACAACATGGTTCCAGATTGCGGTTGCTTCGGAGAAGCTGTGAAACTGTCCAACTGGCAGACTTTCTATAAAAACCTGACAATCGATTTGGCTCTTGTTATTGTGTGGTTCACTTACAGTCGTATGAAACCATTCGTCTATTCCGGAACTGAAATAGGTTCGATTGTTGTTGTGGCATTGTTGATAATCGGTTTTCAGGTGTATTGTCTTGTTTATCTGCCTGTTGTGGATTTTCGTGACTGGAAGGTCGGCAAGAAGATGACTCTTGATGACCCGGTGCCGATTGAATACTGGGTAGATTATTCAAACGACAGTACCGGTGAAATTGTTTCGATGCTTTCGAATAGAATTCCTTACAATGATTCCGTTTGGATGTCGCATTGGAATTATGTCAACACCCGGACTATTGACAAGAATGTGTATAACCATAATGTAATGCTGTTCGATGAAAGCGGCTCGAATGTCACTGCCAATATTCTGGCAAATCCCGACCCGCATATCTTCATAGTTTCCTATTCTCTCAGTGATATCAAGATGAAACATTTCGATGAAATAAAAGATATCATATCGTATTGTAATACACATAATTATGATGTTGAGTTCATAACATCTTCCGAATGGGATGATATAGAGGAGTTTGCTGAGGAGAATGATATTGAAGTTATGTTCTACAATGCCGATGATATTGAGCTGAAGTCAATGATACGTTCCAATCCGGGTGTTCTGGCAATGAAAAACGGCTACGTGCTCAAGAAATGGAGCCGCAACAACCTGCCTGATTCAGAAGAGTTGGATGAATTATTCAATTAGTTTACGGACAGACGATTGTGATTAAATTTATCCTAAATAGAGTTTGGTATGGTATTTTGGTAATGCTCGGCGTATGTCTTGTGGTGTTTGCCCTGTTTCAGATACTTCCCGGGGATGCCACTAAGATGCTTATGGGTGAACGTACCGATATAAGCACAACTGAAACTATCAGAAAGGAATTGGGACTTAATCAGCCTAAGATAGTTCAACTGCTTGGTTATGTAAACGATATGTCGCCGATATCCATCTATAATACTGCTGATGCCGACAATTTTTTCTATTTGGATGACACGAAATACACGTCATATCTTACGCTTATACCATTTCATTCACGTTCGGTGATTCTGAAGGTGCCATATCTTAAAAGGTCTTATCAGACACAGCGTCCTGTGACCGAGATGATTTCGCAGGCGTTTCCCAAAACCCTTGTAATCGCTTTGATATCAATGGTTTTTGCAGTAATGCTGGGAATACTGTTTGGCATATCTTCAGCCGTTTTCAAGGATACCGTTGTTGACAGAGGGCTTCTTGTTGGTTCGATGTTGGGAATGTCGCTCCCCTCCTTCTTTTTTGCAATATTGATTTCATGGGTGCTGGCATTTCTGCTCGGGGATGTCACAGGACTCAACATGACAGGCAGCCTGATTGAAATTGACGATTACGGCGGTGGTGAAAAATTGGTTCTCGCCAATATGGTGCTTCCTGTCATAACGTTAAGTATCAGGCCGTTGGCGGTGATAACTGAGCTTACGCGTTCTTCAATGCTTGATGTGCTTTCGATGGATTACATAGTCACTGCAAAGGCGAAGGGGCTTACCAGAAACAGAGTGATTTTCCGTCATGCGCTGAAGAATTCCCTCAACCCTGTGATTACATCTTCAACAGGATGGCTGGCATCTCTTCTTGCCGGCACCGTGTTCGTCGAATATGTCTTCGACTGGAAGGGGATGGGAACGCTGATAGTTGACGCTCTCGACAAATACGATATGCCGGTGCTGATGGGTTGTATCGTGTTCATTTCCATGATATTGGTGATTTTAAACATACTATCCGACATATTGTATGCCGTGGTTGACCCTAAAGTGAAGTTATACGAGTAAATAAAAATATATAAATTAAAACATTAATCAAAAATGAGAAAGAAAATTGTAGCCGGCAACTGGAAGATGAACAAGGATTATTCAGAAGCCGAAGAACTGTTGTTTGGTCTTAAGGATTGTCTG
>CALFIZ010000082.1 GCA_937877575.1 uncultured Marinilabiliales bacterium
TGCTATGCTTATGATCTTGAAAGCCTTTATCATCGAAGTGTCATGGATATGAGGTCCGCGACAAAGGTCAGTGAAACTTCCTGAATCATACATCGATATGGTGCCATCCTGAAGTTCATTGATAAGTTCAAGCTTGTATTCATTACCCTTCTCGGTAAAATAGTCGAGGGCTTCCTGTTTGGAGACTTCACGACGGATGAACTGGACTTTTGAACGGGCTATTTCCATGAATTTGTCTTCAATTTTCTTGAAGTCGTCTTCGGAAATCTTGTAATCCATGAAATCTATATCATAGTAGAAACCGTTTTCAATAGCAGGACCGATTCCAAACTTCACCCCCGGATATAACTGGCCGATGGCAGACGCCATTATATGTGATGATGAATGCCACATGACATGCTTGCCTTCATCATCATTCCATGTAAGCAGCGTGACATTTGCATCATTCTTAATAGGATAATCAATAGCCACTGTATTATCATCAACCTTTGCAGCAATAATATTACGTGCGAGCCCTTCACTTATGGAAAGTGCTATCTGATAAGGAGTTACGCCTTCATCGAACTGCTTTATGCCGCCATCAGGCAATGTAATGTTCACTTGTTTCATATTTATTTATAACTATCTAATAATTAGCGTGCAAAGATAGTATTTTTTTTGATTACTATCTTAACAGCAAAAAAATTTTAATTATTATCTTTGCACTGATATTAAAACCATCGTTATCATGAACCTGAACAAGACTTTAACCATACTGACAATATTCCTCGGAATAGTTTTTTCATCATCAAGCTGCAACAACGGGGAGAGTGACAACAAGGTCACAATGGGCGGCACGGTGCATTTCATCACAGACGCGTATTATATTGATTATGAATTGCATGAAGGCGACTATTATCAAATTGGGCTTCTGCTGTACGGCATGACATCAACAGTATCGAGCAGTCTCGTAAGCTTCCAGATGTACTCTGACGTTGCACATGACATAGGTGACGGCAGTTACACCTATTCAAAGCGCAGCAAGAATTTTTCATTCAACAGCGGTAGCTGGAATGTCAACGGCGGAACACCCGTTGTAATCAACAAAGGAACCATTGACGTACTGCACCTTGATAACAACAAGTATCTCTTCACCCTAAGCTGTGAGGATGAGAACGGCTATCCTGTCACCGGCAAATTCGAAGGTGAAATGTTCGAACAAAAACTGAAATCAGAAATCGAACAGTGAATCCACAAACTGCTCCTTGTCGAAAATCTGAAGGTCATCGATTTTCTCACCGACACCGATATACTTGACAGGGATGTTGAACTCGTTGGATATTCCAAGTACCACCCCACCCTTTGCGGTACCGTCTAACTTAGTGACTGCCAAAGCATTGACATCGGTAGCCTCGGTAAACTGCTTGGTCTGCTCAATTGCATTTTGACCGGTAGAGGCATCTATGACCAAAAGTATTTCCTGTGGCGCGGAAGGAACTATTTTCTGCATCACCTTCTTTATCTTTGTAAGTTCGTTCATAAGGTTCACCTTGTTGTGAAGACGTCCTGCCGTGTCGATGATTACCACATCGGCATGATTAGCCTTTGCGGAAGAAACAGTGTCGTACGCCACCGATGCAGGGTCGGAACCCATTGACTGCGCCACAATATCCACTCCGGCTCTGTCAGACCATATTTTCAACTGGTCAATGGCAGCGGCACGAAATGTGTCGGCGGCACCAAGCATCACCTTATAACCTTGTTTTTTGAACATATTGGCGAGTTTGCCGATTGTAGTGGTCTTCCCCACTCCGTTTACGCCGACGACCATAATAACATACGGGTCACCATTTTCAGGAGCCTCAAAATATCCTGAATCACTACCCTTGTTTTCAGCAAGCATTGACGCAACCTCTTCTTTAAGTATTCTGTTCAACTCGCTGGTATTCATATATTTATCAGCAGCAACCCTTTTCTCGATTCGTTCAATAATCTGAATTGTGGTATTGGGACCGACATCGGAAAGGATGAGTGCCTCTTCAAGTTTGTCAAGGACCTCATCGTCAACTTTCGACTTGCCGACTATAGCACGTGCAAGGCGTCCGAAGACTCCTTCCTTTGTCTTCTTCAAACTCTTCTCAAGGCCTTTTCTTTCTTCCTCGGCCTGCCGTCTCTCCTCCTCAGCCAGTCGTCTTTCTTCCTCAGCTTGTCGTTTCTGCTCCTCTGCACGCTTCCTTTCTTCCTCAACACGATTCTTCTCTTCTTCAGCACGCCTTACAGCATCATCAGGCTGCGGTTTCTCACCCACAGCGTGACTTCCTTCAGATTCTGATTGCTGTACTTGTTCTGTTGTTTTTTCAGGTTGTTGCTCTTCCGCCGTCCGGCTAACTTCACCTGTTTCCCGGCTTGCCTCAGCTGTTCCCTGTGTTACTTCAGCGGTTTCCTGTCTGATTTCTTCCTGTATGTTATCAACCTCTTCGGTTTCTTTCTTTTTCTTCTTTTTAAAAAATGAAAACAGTCCCATAACTTTTGCAAATTGTTTAATCTGCAAAGATAAGACAAAAATTCCGAATTAAGAATTATGATTTCAGATTTGAGAATTATTTTTTGCTACTTTTGCAAATTCAAAAATGTAATCATTTCCTACTCTTATGAAAATAGCATTAATTACTTTGGGTTGTTCGAAGAACACCGTTGATTCCGAGAAACTTGCAGGAATCCTCAAAAGCAAGGGAATAGAGGTTTCTTTTGAAAATGTTGAAAGATGCGATGCGGTTATCATCAACACCTGCGGGTTCATTCTTGATTCACAGGAAGAATCCATTGACACCATTCTCGAATGTGTCAGGATGAAAGCCGATGGGCGGAGGAGGTTGAAGAAAGTCTTCGTCTTCGGATGTCTTGTCGCAAGAAACCGCACGGAGCTAAAAAAATCAATACCCGAAGTTGACGGCTGGTACGGCATCAACGACATGGACGCTGTTGCCCGCGATTTGCTTAAAGATTGCGGAATGAAGGGAAACAGCAGAGGAAATTCAGCGTTGAACAGTGCATGTAATGCTGTAAGGGCAAGTGTGAAACCGGTCCCGACAGTCAGTCGTGAAATCTCCACCCCCAAGCATTATGCATACCTGAAGATTTCGGAAGGGTGCAACAAGTTCTGTTCTTTCTGTGCCATTCCTCTCATACGCGGCAGGCACATCTCCCGTCCAAAGGAGGAAATAATCAGAGAAGCGGAATTTCTTCACAGTCAAGGTGTTAAGGAAGTGATACTTATCGCCCAGGATTTGACTTTCTACGGCTCTGACAACTATAATTCTCTCGAGTTATGCGACCTTGTCAGGAAGATTTCCGCAATAGGCTTCGATTGGATAAGGCTGCACTATGCCCATCCGAATGAAATCAACGATGACGTGCTCAACCTTTACAATGAGTTGCCTAATCTGTGCAAATATCTCGACATACCGCTACAGCATATCAGCACCCCCATCCTGAAGTCAATGAAACGCAACATCGACCGTGAAGGGACAATAGCCCTGATAAAGCATATCAGAGAGGTGGTTCCTGACATTGCAATCCGCACTGCATTCATCGTGGGTTATCCAAGTGAAACAGAGGGGCAGTATCAGGAATTAGTTGACTTTGTCAAAGACATGAAATTCGAGCGTCTCGGCGTATTCACTTTTTCTGCGGAGGAAGACACCGCCGCATACGAACTGGAGGACGATGTACCGGAAGACGTCAAGCAGCAACGCAAAGAAGACCTGTTAGCAATACAGCAAGACATTGCGCTGAAAA
The DNA here is from genome assembly GCA_937877575.1 of uncultured Marinilabiliales bacterium. GTDB lineage: Bacteria > Bacteroidota > Bacteroidia > Bacteroidales > BM520 > RGIG7150. The sequence goes on from CALFIZ010000082.1 coordinate 3,778, forward strand.
ACAACGAAAAGTTTGCAAACAGAACTGTCAGAGTATTAATCGATTACAAAGAGGATGAATATTTCATAGGACGCACCGAATACGATTCGCCCGAAGTTGACAACGAAGTTGTCATCGCCTCAGACAAACAACTGAAAATCGGTGAATTCTACAATGTGGAGATAACCGGTGCGGAATGCTTTGATTTGAATGGCAAGTGTTGAGCCGTTCATCTCTTGATTTCAACGAACCTTTCCTTCTCACCTACGAGTTCGGTGTACTTGGTGGTGAAATCATAATGCAAAGACATATCCTTTGGATATGTAACAACCTCAGGATGAACATTTTTCACATAACTGTTAAGAATATGGTCATATAAGTAATTGGCATATTTCTTAGCAACGTTCCTCAAAAAAATGTCTATGTGACCTACAGTCAGTTCATCGTTCTCACTGTAATAAATTATCTCTCCATTATAATCTTTCGCAAACCAGCCTTCATGATAATCTATTATTCTGTCGGTAGCATAAAGAAGTGACATCGTATCGCCGTATGGGCAATAGCAGTCAACCCAAATGTTGGAAGCAAAGGCATTGATATAAGTATCCTTATTATAAATCAAGGTATCATTGCCATCCGTGCGGTTTTTCCTAATTTCAGTGTAGGTGTCATGCACCACATCGTAATATTCATCAAATTCGAGCTGGTGGATTTCAACCATAAACCTGTTTCCCGCCCGACATTTGTTATATTCGTCGAGATATTCTATGGTATAGACATCAAGGTTGGTTTTGGCCAGTTCTCCAATAAGATTATCGACAAAGATACGGTTTATCAGCGTGTCATTATATTGGCTGAGGAACTGGCTCTTGGATTTAAGAAGTGCTTCTCTGTCCTTGGGACTCATATCATCAAGACCTTTCAAATCATCGTATGACTTATGATTAGTGTATATGATATTATCGGGACGAAGCACGAGCACAGCCAACGAGTCATTCTGACTGTTGAAATTCCTCGCAACTTTTAAATATTCTGATGTTGAGCAGGATGCAAAAAGCAAAATTAATGAAATGAGTAAAAAAAGTTTTTTCATTGCACGAAATATTTTCGGCAAATATAAACTTTTTTATTCAAACATCTTTGCTATTACATCATTATATCTTTCGGTGACGACCTTTCTCTTGACTTTCAGAGTAGGTGTCAGAATGCCGTTTTGGATATTCCATTCATCAGCAATCAAAGTGAATTTCTTAATTTTCTCAGTGTTGCCGAAGAGTGCGTTGTATTTTTCAATTTCCAACCAGTAACGTGCTGTGACTGCCTTGTTTGTGATAATATCCTTAGGATTGGTATATTCGATTGCATGACGGCGGCACCATTCCTTAAGAAATTCAAAATCAGGTACTACCAAAGCTCCAGGGAATTTCTGGCCTTCTCCCACCACGAGAAAGTATTCAAAAAATCTCGATTCGGAAAATTTAACCTCCATGACATCCGGATTGACGTACTTTCCATTAGAAGTCTTGAACAGACTCTTCAGGCGGCCAAGAATAATGACTTGACCTCTTTCATTGATTTTCCCGAGGTCTCCTGTATGAAACCATCCGTCTTTGTCAATGACCTCACGGGTAAGCTCCTCATTTTTATAATACCCCATCATAACGTTGTGACCTCGGCAGCAAAGTTCCTGAGTGTCAGGGTCTATTCTGACCTCAACGCCTTTAAGCGGAAATCCCACAGTACCTGCCTCACATCCATATTTGTCACGGCAGGCAACTGCAATAATAGGCGATGTCTCTGTCAGGCCATAACCTTCAAACACAGGGATTCCGACAGCCGTGAAGAATGATACAAGTTGTTTCTGAATACTTGCCGCACCGGAGCCAATGATATCAAAATGTCCGCCGATATTTTTTCTTATCTGAGAATAAACAAGTTTGTCTGCAATCTTGATTTTGAAATTGTAGAAGGCCGAGCGATCGGAATCAACCATTTTATAGCGTTTCCCGAGATTGACTGCCCAAAAGAATATCATTTTTTTCACACCTTTGAGCTTTGAACCCGATGCAATGATCTTTTCATAGATTTTTTCAAGAAGACGTGGAACAACAGTCATAAATGTAGGGTTCACCTCCTTAATATCCTGGGCGATAGTGGCGAAGCTTTGTGCATAATAGACTGACATGCCGAGATACTGATAAAGATAGACAGCCATTCTTTCGTAAGCGTGTGACAGCGGAAGGAAGCTGTATGCGGTATCGGACCATTTTGAAAATATATGTCTCACACTTTCAATCTGACTAAGGAAATTGGCATGTGAAAGCATTACGCCCTTAGGCGTCCCGGTAGTTCCCGAAGTGTAAATAATGGTAGCCAAGTCCTCATATTTCACAGCGTCCTTGCGCTTATTTAGCGTATCAGGATCTGCATTATCCTCACCAAACCGGACAAGTTTTGCAAAACTTTCATAATTATCCTTTTCAGTAAAAGTATAAATATGTTCCAGATGTTCCGCTTTAGAGCCGATATGTTCGAAAACCCTCAGGACACTGCTTCCGTCTATGAATGCAATCCTTGCCTCGCAATGATTCAAAATATACACATAATCATTTTCGGTTACAGTAGGATAAATAGGTACCGGCACGGCACCGACCTGCATTACAGCCATATCGACCATATTCCATTGCGGACAGTTGCCCGACACTATAGCCACCTTGTCACCTGGCATTATACCTAATTTAATTAATGCATAACTGACGTTGTTTATTATTTGGATATATTCTGCCGGACTGTATTTCACCCACTGTCCGTTTTGTCGTCCTGCAAAAGCAACTTCCCTTTGGGGATAATAGTTTGCGTATCTGTTCAGGATATCGAATAGTCTTTTTTCTTCCATCATGATTTTTTAAAAATTTATTTGTCCAATCAATTCAATTTTTGCAAAAATCACAAATCGAGACGTAATCAATGTCCCAAAAAGGCTCGAAATAGTCCGAAATATTTATTTAGGAAGTCCGACTTTCGAATTTCAGACCGTTTTTGGGACAGATCGGAAGAGCACACGTCTGAACT
>CALFIZ010000083.1 GCA_937877575.1 uncultured Marinilabiliales bacterium
AATCACACACGACTTTCCACAGGCATTGAGGAGTTTTTCAATAAGACCTCTTTTGATGGAAATCCGTTCTGAATGCATATTGTGTTCCTCTATATATTCTTCATTGACAGGTTTGAACGTGCCAAGGCCAACATGCAGGGTCAAATAGGCGGTGTCAACACCCTGCCCTTCCAAAGAGCTGATAAGTTCCGGAGTGAAATGAAGTCCTGCCGTAGGAGCGGCGACTGAGCCGTTTTCAAGCGCATATACAGTCTGATAACGTATATTGTCTGACTGTTGGGTTTCACGATGAATGTATGGAGGCAGCGGAATCTTGCCGAAATAGTCCAGTATGTTTGCAAAAGTACAGTCCTCATTCCACGAAAAACTTATCTCTGAATGGTCTTCACAGATGTTCACACGTTCGGCAGTTACGGTAACCAGGTGATTGTCAACAGTTATCTCGGAATGAAGTTTGCCTGATGTCCATCTGCGGGAATTGCCCACAAGACAGTTCCAGACGACATGATTCCGTGCATTCAGTTCTTGTGCGATATTTCCCGAATTGGTGGGTTCAAGGCAGAACAGCTCTATTCTTGCACCCGAGTCCTTGTAAAAGACAAGCCGTGCCTTTACGACCTTTGTGTCGTTAAAAACAAGCAATGTGGATTTTGGTAGATAATCACCTATATTCTTAAAAACATCTTCTCTAATACGCTGATTGTCATATATGAGAAGTTTTGAACAATCTCTTTTATCGAGTGGAAAGAAAGCTATTTTCTCTTCTGGCAGAGGATAGTTGAAATCCTCAATTTTGATTTTATTCCGCATCAGAAAATTTTTGGCGCAAAAGTACTATAATATTGCCAAATTATAACTAATTTTGCGCCGCTAAATTGTGTATCGTAATGAAATTTAAGGAATACCGCATAATATTGACATGTGCGCTTTTTGCCGTTGTGTCCTTCAGAGCAAGTGCCCAGCAGCAAATCCAACTTACACAGAACATGTTCAATATTATGTCATATAATCCTGGATACATGGGGCACAGAGATGCGATTAACATATTAGGCACGATACGCAGTCAATGGACAGGATTCGGTGTTGATTCCGTTTCCACCACAAAATCCAGCAGCAAAACGAGAACATCGTATGCACCGGTTGCCTATCTGATAAGCGCTGACCTGCCGATAACATTTCTTCATGGTGGTGTTGGCATCAATATTACATCCGACAACATAGGTTCCTTCAGCAACGTGACTATGAATATCGGATATGCCTATCAGAAAGTGCTTGTCAACGGCGGTAAGTTAGGGATAGGTGCCCAGTTGAAGATTGACAACATAGTCCTTGACAAAAACTCGCTTGACCCCAATGCGGAAGACCCTCTTATCAGCAACATGAACCAAAACGATTTCATGGCTGACGCAAACCTGGGGGTTTTTTATTCAAAGCCGAATTCACTGTTTGCAGGCATATCGGTTTTAAATCTGCTTGAAACAAAAGGCAAAAACACATTTTATCAAGAGAAACGTTCTTTCAATGCATTGGCAGGATATGAATTTCGCCTGACAGCTTTGCCTAAAATAAAATTCACCCCGTCACTATTGTTAAAGACCGATTTATCCACTTTCCAATTTGATGCAAGCATCCTTGCAACAGTAAACGACAAGTTCTGGGGCGGAGTCAACTACAGGCTCGATGACGGGTTGGGATTGATTTTCGGGCTGTCATGGAAAGACCTGATGGCAAGTTTTTCATACGACATCCCCATGTCGAAACTTATCAGGGGCGGCAATTTCGGCAGTTTCGAGGTGATATTGGGATACGGTTTCAAATTCAATAACAACAAAGGCATAAAAACACAGAAAAACACAAGATATCTATAAATTTTATCGGTACAACAATAAAACAGAAATAAATGCGTTTATTCAAGAAATTATCTGTAAGAAAAAAACAAACATTTAATATGAAAAGCAAGCTCATTACAGCTGTAATAATTTTGATTGCAGTTCTTTTAACATCCTGTAAAAACTCAGGCAACGGCGAATTAATCGGTGTTGACAGTAAGCAATCTTACACTCCATCCGACCCGTATGGCATGGCATACATTCCTATGGGCAGCTTTACAAGGGGTGTTGGCGATCAGGACTTGGCCGGCTCAAATTTCTATCAACCCAAAACCATCACGGTGTCAGCATTTTATATTGATGAAACCGAGATCACAAACTCCGAATACCGTCAGTTTGTCAATTGGGTCAGGGACTCCATAGCATACAAAATGCTGGGTGAGGCGGAACCTGAGAAATATCTCATCGAACAAACCAAGGAAGGCGTCGATCTTGAAGAACCTCTAATCAATTGGAAAACCAAGATAGAATGGAACAAACCCGAGGTTCAGGAAGCCTTGGCAGACTTATATGTTCCTGAACATGAGGTGTTTTATAATTCCAAGGAGATTGATGCAAGGAAGCTCTACTATGAATACAAATGGATAGACATGCAGGCCGCTGCAAAGAAAGACCTGACTGATGAAAGCAACAATCCGCTTGACGGTGCTTTTGCAAGTCGTCCTCAAGGCAGAAAAGACCGTTCCGTTTTCATCAGGTCGGAGAAAATAAACATTTATCCTGACACATTGTGTTGGATAAGCGATTTTGCCTATACGTACAACGAGCCATTGGCAAAGTACTATTTCTCACATCCTTCCTACAGCCATTACCCTGTTGTCGGTGTCAACTGGAACCAGGCAAGGGCATTCTGCGCATGGAGAACCGCACTGAAAAGCACTTATGCAGAAGACAAGGCGGCAGCAATCAACGAATATCGTCTTCCTACCGAAGCCGAATGGGAATGGGCTGCAAGAGGAGGTTACGAACGCAATCCTTATCCTTGGGGTGGTCCTTACACATTTAACGAGAAAGGCTGTTATCTTGCCAATTTTAAGCCAAGCAGAGGCAATTACGCTCTTGATGGAGGCAGCACTACACTTATAGTCGCCCATTTCCCGCCTAATGATTTCGGTCTTTACGATATGGCAGGCAATGTCTCGGAATGGACAATCGATGCATTCGACGAATCAAGCTACAACTACGAATGGGATATGAACTCTTCATACACATACAACGCACAGGACAGTGATGCACCTGCCATGAAGAGAAAAGTAATTCGCGGTGGTTCTTGGAAAGACGTTTATATCAACATCCAGACATCCACCAGAGACTACCAGTATCAGGATTCAGCAACATGTTACCTCGGTTTCAGATGTGTACAGAGTTATCTCGGACGCCAGAAGGGTGACAGCAAACGTGCTTCGGCAAAATATTAAAAAATTGATAATTAATAAAATAAAAGAATAAAAGAAAGGTATTTTAAAAATGAACGCTATTCAAAAACTGACATCAGGTCCAGGCTACCAGAAATTTATAACAATGATGTACGGCTTAGGTGCATCTATCGTAATCATCGGTGCTCTCTTCAAAATCCAGCACTATCCGGGAGCATCATTAATGCTTATGATCGGTATGGGCACCGAAGCTATCATTTTCTTCTTCTCGGCTTTCGAAAAACCACACGTGGAGCCGGACTGGAGCCTCGTATTCCCTCAATTTTCAGAACAATATCATGGCGTTAAATCAGATAAATCGGTTGACTTAGGCAGTCTCGCCGGCAACGGTTCCAACCAACAGCAACAAATCCATCAGGTGAGCTCAAGCGCTTCTGCAGAACTTGACGGACTGCTTAAAAAAGCCAACATTGACGAGAAACTTCTCGCAAGTCTCGGCGAAGGCTTCAGAAACCTCAACAATACAGTGTCATCACTAAACGACATCACTGCAATAGGCGACAAGAGCAAGGCTCTTGGCGATTCACTCGTAAAAGCCGGCAGAACAACAGAAGACTATAACATGAACCTCGCTTCCGTCAACGCTTCATACGACAAAATAGCAAAGAAACTCAGTGAACAGGCCAACGCTAACTCAGAGGCCCAACAGTCACTCAACAAAGCTATGGAACAGTTCGTTGCCACTTTGGAAACAACTTCCAGAACCAACGCACAATTTCAACAGGAATCAGCTAAATTAGTAAAAAGCATCGCCGAACTTAACCAAGTTTATGCAAACATGCTCAACGCTTTTAACGTTAATAACAAAAAGTAAATTAGAATATGGCTGCATATAAAGAGACCCCTCGGCAAAAAATGATTTCAATGATGTACTTGGTATATACTGCCATGTTAGCATTGAACGTATCAGTTGAGGTCCTGAATGCTTTTACCACCGTAAACGAAAGCGTTGAAGAATCAAATGTGGCTTTGGATGGAAGAATCAGTGAAACATACGCTAAATTTGACCAACAATACGCAATCAACACAGGTAAAGTTGAAACCAACTACAAGAAAGCGCAAACACTCCGACAGAAGAGCGCAGACCTTGTTAATTATATTGATGACCTTAAATACGAAGTGATCAGCAGAACTGAAAAATGTGACATTGAATATGCTAAGAACACTCCGTTAACTCTCCTGAAAGCAAAAGACAATTATGATGAACCCACCAACTTCTTCATCAACAACAATAAGGCAAAAGAACTGCAACAAACCATAGAGCAGTACAAATCCGAAATCAGACAACTACTTCCTGAAAAAATTCAGAACTCATTTGACCTCGGCCTTATCGTTGACGGCGAATACCAAAACGCCAATAATGAAAAAGAAGACTGGGCCACCCACAATTTCTTCCACACTATCCTTGCCGCTGACGTGACCATCCTAAACAAACTTGTCATGGATGTCCACAATACTGAATATAGCGTTGTCAACTACCTTTACAGCAACATCTCTGAAGAGAACTTCAAATTCGACAAAATCGACGTAAAAATAATTCCTCAGTCGAATTACATTTTCGTCGGTGACAAATACGAGGCTGACGTTCTCGTTGTGGCATACGATACCGCACAGTCACCCACAGCATACATCAAAGTGGGTGCCGATAACGTCTCGGAAAAGGAAATCAGTGCTGCAACCCCGTTCAAGGCTACAAAAGACAACGGGTTGGTACACATCTCCCTGCCTTCAAGTCGCGAGGGCATAAACAAATTTGCAGGATTGCTGCAGATGCAGTCCCCAAATGGCGAAATCAACACATACCATTTCTCGGATCAGTTTATCGTTGCCAGACCTTCCATGAACGTCTCCGCAACTAAGATGAACGTATTCTATGCAGGTGTCGAAAACCCAGTGACCATCGCAGTTCCAGGTTATGGCACCGCACAGATAGAAGCCTCCATAACCAATGGCACCATCACCAGAAAAGGTGACTCATGGGTCGTCAAAGTTCCTGAGACAGCCAAGACAACAACTATCAACGTCAGCATCAACGATGACGGTAAGAGGGTAAACATGGGCTCATCTGAATACAGAGTCAAGAGAGTTCCAAGCCCTACACCTAAAATCGCTAACACCACCAGCGGAAACATAAGCCCTAACGCAATGATTGCCGCAGGTGCCATTATCCCTCAGATGCCTGACGACTTTGAATTTGACTACAACTTCACTATCACAGGATTCAATTTTATCGGAACACGTAGAGGCGGTGACTTGTTCGAGGTCTCGGCCAAGAACAACCTCCTTACCGACCAGATGAAGGAATATATCAGAAATGCCCGCTCAGGAGACAAAATCTGGATTGAAGACATCACAGCCAAAAGTCCTGACGGCGTAACACGTAAATTGAGCACTATTAGTCTTGTAATTACCAAATAATATCATATCATGAAAAAATTATTGTTTCTCACAGTCGCAGTAATCCTCTGCTCTTTGTCAATACCGGCTTCGGCCCAGTATGTTGACACTCCTAAAGACGGATTCTACCAAAAGAACAACTATGCCGACAAGGAACCAATACCCTACCCGGAAGTCAACGAATCCGACATTCTGTGGTCAAAGAGAATCTGGAGAACTATTGACCTGAGAGAAAAAGCCAACCAGTTCCTTTATTACCCCGAAGAACCTCAGAATGAATGGAAAAACCTTATGAGCGTGATCGTTGATGGCATCAACAGCGGCGACCTTACAGCTTACGATGCTTCCAACGATGTCTTCACATCACCTCTGTCCTACGATGAGGTAATGGAAAAACTGTCAGGCTCAGTAGATACAATCCATATCCAACGCGCCGTAGAACCTTACGACTGGTACGACACAATCATTACCAATGATTTCTCAAGCCAGGACATCAAAGCCTTCCGTATCAAGGAAGACTGGTTCTTCGATAAAAAACGTTCGGTAATCGAATGCAGAATCATCGGAATCTGCCCCGTTAAAGACGTCTATGACAAGTCATCCGGCGAATTCAGAGGTACCGCCCCGCTGTTCTGGATATACTATCCGGATGCACGTAGAACCTTCGCCAAATCCTGCGCTTTCAACCCTAAGAATGATGCAGTAAGATTGTCATATGAAGATGTATTCGCAAGAAGAATGTTCACAAGTACAATCTACAAGGAATCAAATACATACGACAGATACATCTCCGACTACGCCACAGGTCTGGACGCTCTCCTCGAAGCTGAGAAAATCCAGGAAGAAATCAGAGAGTTCGAAAGCAATATGTGGCAATACTAAGTGGATATTTTAAGTAACTCCATAACTTACATCAAAGGTGTAGGTCCCGCTAAAGCTGATATTCTATCATCAGAAGCGCAGATCTACACCTTTTCTGATTTGTTGGAATTCTACCCCTTCCGCTATATCGACAAACGCGTAATCAATACAATAGCCTCTATCAACGAGACAACTGAGGATATACAGCTAAAAGGCAAATTATTACGCCTCGAACTCATCGGCAGCGGGAGGTCAATGCGAATGGAAGGCAAATTCACAGATGGCACAGGCGTCATCTCCCTCGTCTGGTTCAAGGGTATCAAATGGATTAAAGACAAATTGAAACCCGACACAACATACATAATCTATGGCCGACCGACTGTCTTCATGGGTGAATACAGCATCTCACACCCTGAAATAGAAACCGTCAACGAATACAACGAAAGCGCCAAACTCCGCTACTACCCTGTCTATCATACCTCCGAGAAAATGAAAAACATCGGACTCAACTCAAAGGGTATGATGGTAATTGTCAGCAATTTGCTTGAAAAAGTATATGACAGCATAGATGAAAACCTGCCCCGGAACATTCGAGAAAAATACCGGCTGATTTCACGCAAAGACGCCTTCAAAAAAATCCATTTCCCGCTCACCGAACAGGATATCATCGAAAGCAAAAGACGGCTTAAATACGAAGAACTCTTCTTCCTCCAACTCTCAATAGTCTCATCAAAAATAAAACAGTCAACCGCCAACAAGGGATTCATCTTCCCGAAAGTCGGCGACCTGTTCAACACATTCTACCACAATAACATACATTTCGAACTTACCAATGCGCAGAAACGTGTCATAAAGGAAATCCGGAACGACTGCCGTACCGGACACCAGATGAACCGGCTATTGCAAGGTGACGTGGGCAGCGGCAAAACTCTCGTTGCACTGATGTGCATGATAATCGCAATCGAAAACAACTTCCAGGCATGCCTGATGGCACCGACTGAAATCCTCGCACAACAACATTTCAAGACAATAACCAAGATGACTGAAGGGCTACCTGTCAAAACAGCCCTTCTCACCGGTTCTACAAAAAACAAGGAAAAACAAAAGATAATCGAAGAACTCGCCTCTGGTGACATCAATTTGCTGATAGGTACACACATACTGATAGAAGACTACGTTGTCTTCAAACAACTCGGCATCTGCGTAATTGATGAACAACACCGCTTCGGCGTGGCACAACGCGCCAAAATGTGGGGGAAAAACACAACCCCGCCCCATATCCTCGTGATGACCGCAACACCTATTCCACGTACCCTCGCCATGACACTGTACGGCGACCTTGACTATTCCGTCATCGACGAACTCCCACCCGGGAGAAAACCGGTAAAAACGATATATCTTCCTGAATCAAAACGACTTAGCCTCATCTTCTTCCTAAAGGACCAGATAGCTCAGGGAAGACAGGTCTATATGGTCTTCCCGCTTATCAACGAATCAAAGAAACTCGAACTCAAAGACCTGATGGACGGATATGACAGAGTGGCAAGGGAATTCCCGATACCGCAATATCAGATATCCATAGTTCACGGACAACAGAAACAAGCCGTGCAAGACTACGAAATGAAAAGGTTCATTGACAACGTGACACAGATAATGGTGGCAACGACAGTCATAGAAGTCGGAGTTGACGTTCCGAACGCAACCGTCATGGTCATTGAAAACGCCGAAAGATTCGGGCTGTCACAACTGCACCAATTGAGAGGCAGAATAGGACGCGGAAGCAACCAGTCGTACTGCATACTCATGACAGGCGAAAAGGTAAGCAATGAAGCCAAAAGCCGTATCAATACCATGGTCAGTTCCAACGACGGATTCGTCATAGCGGAGTCAGACCTCAAACTCCGCGGCCCGGGCGATATATACGGTACCCGACAAAGCGGCTTGCTCGACCTCAAACTCGCCGACCTGGCACAAGATGAAGCAATAGTTAAAGCATCACGCGACGACGCCTTCGAACTGCTTGATGAAGACCCTAAACTCGAAAAACCTGAAAACAAACCTGCAGCATTGTTTCTTTCAAACATGAAAAACAGCAAAAACCTGTGGGGAAAAATATCATAACCACCTATAAATAAACATATCATGCAAAACCGATTCTTTATTCTCGATGCAATGGCTCTTATCTACAGAGCATATTTTGCAATGATCCGCAGCCAACGAATCACCTCAGGAGGTGTCAACACTTCGGCAGCATTCGGTTTTATAAACTTCCTATACGACATACTGCAAAAAGAGAAACCAACCCACATAGCTGTCTGCATCGACTCGATGACGCCGACTTTCCGCCATGAGGAATACGGGGAATACAAAGCCAACCGCGAAAAAATGCCCGAAGATATAGCCTCCAACCTGCCCTATATCCGCGAAATCATCAGCGCTTTCAACATTCAGCTCATAGAACGACCCGGCTTTGAAGCCGATGACCTGATAGGCACCCTCGCCACAAAAGCAAGCAAACTCGATGACTTCGAAATATTCATCGTCACACCCGATAAAGACCTCAGCCAAGTCGTTAACGACAAAGTGAAACTCTTCAAACCGGCTCACGGCAAAACCCCGCCGGAAATCCTCGACGTGGCAGCCGTCTGCGAAAAATACGGCGTGTCAGAGCCCAAACAGGTAATCGACTACCTCGGACTTGTTGGCGACTCCTCCGACAACATACCAGGCGTTTTAGGAGTAGGCCCCGTCGCAGCCAAAAAACTTATCGGCGAATTCGGCTCCATCGAAAACATCATCGCCAATGTTGACAATATTAAAAACAACACTCTCAAAAACAAAATTAAGGCAAATACCGACAATGCCATTCTTTCAAAACATCTCGCAACTATCATAACCGATGTTGACTGCGACAAGGATATAAATTGCTTTGAAATCCAACAACCTGATGTGGAGGCTGTTATAAACATCTGCGAAAAACTCGAATTCCGACTTTTTGAAAAACGCTTCATCACCGACCTCTCCCTTTCCGGGAACTTTCCGTTGCATAAACAAGATGCCACAACTCAAACATCTGACACACAGGCAGATGACCCTAACACCCAGCCAATTTCACAATCTGAAAACGACTTCATGTTAGGAGGTCTCTTCGCTCAGGAAGAGATGAAAAGTCTTGAAATACCAAAACACAACACCATAAACAATACGGCACACGACTATAAACTCGTTACTTCAGACGAAGATATCAACAGTCTGATCAAACTGCTCAAAGAAACAAAGACATTCAGTTTCGACACCGAAACCACCGGTCTCAATGCCAATGACTGCGACTTGGTAGGCATGTCATTTTCAATTGAACCGCACAAGGCTTTCTTCGTGTTATGTCCTGACAATTACAACGATACGCTCAGCATACTCAAAAAATTCCAGCCGCTGTTCGCTTCTAAGGACAATCTGATTATAGGTCAGAACATGAAATTCGACATGCTCGTCCTCGCACTCTACGGCATCACAATAGAATCGAAAATATTCGACACAATGATTGCCCATTACCTTATAAACCCTGAAAGTCAGCACAATATGAATTTCTTGTCGGAACTATACCTCGACTATTCGCCTGTCGAAATCGAGACTTTGATAGGCAAAAAGGGAATTAATCAGGGTAACATGAGGAACGTTGAGACTGAACCGCTGAAGGAATACGCCGCTGAAGACGCCGATGTCACACTGCAATTGTATTATAAACTAAAGAAAGAAATCCACGATACGGGTTATGACAAACTGTTTGAAACAGTGGAAATGCCTCTTGTTAAAGTACTTACTGCCATGGAACATGAAGGCGTAAGAATAGACACCGACTTCCTCAGCAAATACCGCATCGTGATGTCAGATGACATCCGTAACCTTGAAAAACAAATCTACGAATATGCCGGCCAGCAGTTCAACATAGGTTCCCCGAAGCAGCTCGGAGAAATACTTTTCGACAAACTTCATCTTGCCGAAAAGCCGAAAAAGACCAAAAAAGGCCAATATTCCACAAACGAGGAGGTACTTCAGAAACTGCAGTATTCACATCCTATCATACAATGCATCATCGACTACCGCTCGTTGTCGAAACTGCTTTCAGGCTACGTGGAGCCTCTTCCGCAGTTGATAAATCATCGGACAGGCATGGTGCATACAACTTTCAACCAGGCAATCGTGGCGACCGGACGACTAAGTTCCAACAATCCTAACCTGCAGAACATCCCCGTACGCACAGAACGCGGCAAGGAAATCCGAAAGGCATTCATTCCCCGCGACAATGAGCATATCATAATTTCCGCAGACTATTCGCAAATAGAGCTCCGCCTCATAGCCCACATTGCAGATGATAAAAACATGCAGCAGGCATTCATTGAAGGACAGGACATACACAAAGCCACCGCAGCCCAGATTTTCGACGTGGATATTGCCGACGTTGACAGCGACATGCGCCGGATGGCCAAAACCATCAACTTCGGCATAATTTACGGAATGTCAACTTTCGGACTCGCTGAAAGACTTCATGTGCCGAGAATGAAAGCATCATACATCATAAACCAATACTTCGAAAAATATCCCGCCATCAAGCAGTATATGACCGACATCGTGGCATTCGCAAAGGAAAACGGCTACGTGGAAACCATCATGGGACGCCGCAGATACATTGCCGACATCAACTCGGCAAATGCCAACGTCAGAGGATATGCGGAACGAAACGCCATCAACGCACCTATTCAGGGTTCATCGGCAGATATGATAAAAGCCGCCATGGTGAAAATCAATGACAAAATGAAAGAAATGGGACTTCAGTCGAAAATGATTATCCAGGTTCACGACGAACTGGTGTTCGATGCCCTCAAGACAGAGAAAGACACCCTCATCGACATGGTAGTCCGTGAAATGGAAAACGCAGTGAAACTGTCGATTCCTATAGAAGTTTCAGTCGGAACCGGCGATAACTGGCTGGAAGCACATTAGTTAATAAAATTATTAGTACCTTTGTCAAAAATTATTCAAACAAAATGGATTTATCAGTCGTTGTTTCAATATATAATGAAGAAGAAGGAATACAGCACTTTTTCGATGTTCTTGAAGACGAATTGAACAAACTTCCCTACACTTACGAAGTGCTGATGATAAATGACGGCAGCCACGACAACACTCTGTCGGAGCTGAAGAAACTCCCCGCAAGAAACAAACATGTCCGCATTGTCTCATTTTCAAGGAATTTCGGTCATGAAGCAGCCATGCTGGCAGGGATAGACAATAGCAGGGGAAAGGCAATTATATGTATGGACAGCGACTTGCAGCATCCGCCTGCAAAAATCGCTGAAATGATGAAACTATGGCAGGAAGGCGCTGAAGTCGTCACTATGGTCAGAAGTGAAAGAAAAGACGACAAGGGACTGCACAAATGGCTGTCACGCAGTTTTTACCGGTTGGTAAACAGACTTTCAGACATAAAAATTGACGAAAACGCCTCAGATTTCTTCCTCATCTCTGACAAAGTCGGAGACCTGCTGAGGAAAGACTACAGGGAACGCTCCCGTTTTCTCAGAGGAATTGTGCAGTCGGTGGGGTTCAGACGCGAAAAAATCGAATATGTGGCAGAGGAAAGAAAAACCGGGAAAAGCCATTATTCGTTCCGCAAACTTGTCAAACTCTCCCTGCTCGCCATCTCGTCATTCTCAAAAGTCCCGCTGCAAATAGGCATCATAGTGGGACTGCTGTTCGTACTGCTAAGCATCGTATTGCTAATATACTCATTAGTAATGTTTTTCTGCCAACGTCCGACATCAGGATACACCACGCTGATAGTCTTTCTCAGCCTGTTCTCAGGCATCCAGCTGATGATTATCGGCATCATCGGGGAATATATCGGCTACATCTACGATGAAGTTAAAGGCCGCCCGATTTACATAATTGACAAGATATACGAATCTCAAAGCAAAGAACAGGATGACGATAAGAACTAAAAATCTCATCGGATGCATTCTAACTGTTTTTCTGACAGTTATAGCAGTGACAGTCCTTGACGGAGCCGGACTTCTGACCAACATCGGAAGCAATTTCACATCACCTGACGGCGACGGCCTGAAGGACTTCTACAACACATACTACCACGTTGAATACGACACCTCGGCAGTTCATAGCTCAAGCATGAACTACCCTTACGGTGACTATTACACCTATACCGGCGCCATGCCGCATGTCTTTGTCCCGCTGCGCATCGCCAAAAGCCTCGGAGCCGATAACAGCAGCCAACTTGTATTGCCGCTCAACAACATCTTCCTGATATTGTCGATATTCATCTGCGCCATAGCCTTATTCCTGATTTTCAGAGAATTAGACTTAAATTATTTTATATCGATAGTAGGTGCGGTACTCATTACCATGCTCTCGCCACAACTTGAACGCATCGGTTCCCACCTCACTCTCGGCTACATGTTCATACTGCCGCTGATGCTTTACTGGTTCATCCGTCTAATCAAAACCAACAGTCCCGCCTACTCGATATGGGAAGGACTGCTTTTACTCTGGAGCGGCTTCGTACATCCCTATTACCTTGTTTTCTTCGGGATATTCAATCTTTGCTTTTGGCTGTATGTACTTATATGGGACAAACAATGGTTCGAAAAAAAGAAATCCGCAATACCGCATATACTCATATCATTCGTGATTCCATGCATCAGCTTCCTCATACTGAACGGCATCGGAAACGCACCTGCCGACAGGGCTGCAGTGCCATACGGCCTGAAAGCGTACGCAGGACGTCTTGAAGGAGTATTCTTCCCCTACGGAAGAAGCTATTTCCACAAGCCTGGGTTCCTACACAATATAGAATGGGAAGCAATATCGTACATAGGAATCGTCAGCGTCTGTATCAGCCTACTCTGTCTTGTCAAATTTATAACCAACATAATACAGAAACGCTGGTCACACTTGTTTGATGTCACCGGAAACAGGATGCTGAATGTGTTTCTCGTCATCAGCGTTATAGTTCTGCTGTTCTCCATCGGAGTGCCCCTATTATGGGTCAATCCGCGGCATCTCAGCTATTTGGGACCTTTGGCACAGATAAGGGCCCTCGCCAGATTCGAATGGCTTTTCTTCTACATGATTAACATTGTTACGGTTTATATCCTCGGAAGATGGACCGTCAGCGGTGGAAAGAACAAAGCCCTCCGCTACGGGACAGGCATTGCCTTACTTCTGGTTATGAGCTGTGAAGCATATAGTTACAATAAGAACTTTTCTTTGGTGAATGAAAATCCGCTGCTGACCGACTACGACAACAATCTTCCCGGGAACCAATGGGTAAACAAATATCAATGGTCTGACTATCAGGCTGTTATTCCATTGCCACTGTTTCATATCGGGACTGAACACATCTGGATTGACGACAATGCGAACATGTTCAAACAGGCAGCTTACGTATCGCTGAAAACCGGTCTTCCGATGAGCGGAAACTATGCCTCAAGGTCGCCGATCAAGTGTTCGTACAACAATATTGCCTTGAAATGGAGCCCTTTGACACCATACGCATTACTGAACGATTTACCATGCAAAAAGCCGTTTTTAGTCGTGGCGCCAAAGGATGACGGAATGTTGAATGAAAACGAAAAACACATCATCAGCCATTCACAACTACTGTTCGATACCGAAAATCACCACTATTACCGATTGGAATGTGACGCCTTGGAAAAGAACTATCAGGAATACAAGTCACAACAGGAAGAAAAGTGTCAGACGGCTTCAGTATATGAAAGAGGTAATGGCGTTTGGAGTGACCTGGAAGACGGTCTGCTTATAGTAAACGGCTGGGACGACATGCAAAGTGAAAGGAAACTCTTGGGAAGCAGAGCCATGCAATGTGACCTGAGCCGATATAACAAGCTGTGGGACAACGCAATTGAAACTGACAAAGATGAAATTGAGATTTCATTCTGGATGAGCGATTTCACCGAAGACATGTATGCCCGCAGCGTGATTGAGATATGTACGAAGAAAGACAATGGAGAAACCGAATATTACGAGATGAATGACATATTCCGGCACGCAGTCAACCTGTACGACGGATGGGCACTTATCAGCGTGAGAATACCTGCTTCAAAAGAGACCAATCATCTCAGCGTTGTGGTGGGCAACTTGAAGATAACGCCGCATCAGGTATGTTTTGACAACTTAATCATACGCGATACGGATGTAAATGTGGTTTCAACAGACGGAAAAAGCATTATGCTTAACAACGAGTGTGTCAGACAGTTATAAACCTTGGAAAATAAAAAAGGGCGCTTAAACACGAAACTGTTTGTAAGCACCCTCTTAAGCGCCCCAAGCTAGACTTGAACTAGCGACCCTCTGATTAACAGTCAGATGCTCTAACCAACTGAGCTATTGAGGCAGTGTCATTTTTGACGATGCAAAAGTACTACATTTTTTGAAATAATACTTATTTTTGCAAAAAAAAATTTAAATAACACTTTTTTTATAGAAAAACATGAAAATAATTGGCATAGGAAACGCCCTTACAGACATTATTGTTCCCATTAAAGACTACGAAATCATTGATTCCCTGAATATTCCTCACGGTGGGATGGTAATGATTGACAAAAACCAGTTTATCGAAATAAACAGGCATATTGCCGACATCAACAAGTCGATGGTTGCAGGCGGGTCGGCGGCAAATACCATATACGGTCTGTCCAAACTCGGAGTTGAGACATCATTCATAGGGAAAGTGGGCATGGACACCATCGGTGACAACTACGAACAGGACATGCTGAAAGCCGGGATAAAGCCCGACCTCATAAGAACCGACACTCCAAGCGGCTGTGCCATCGTGCTGATAACCCCTGAAGGGGAACGGACTTTCGCTTCATATCTCGGTGCAGCACAGGAACTTGTGCCGGAAAACATATCCGAAGAGAATTTCAGAGGACACGATATTCTTCATATTGAGGGGTATCTGCTCTTCAACTACGACATAGTGCTTAAAGCCATGCAAACAGCCAAAAATCTCGGCATGAAAGTTTCACTCGACCTCGCCGCACATAACTTCGTGGAAGAGAACAGACCAATCATCAAGGATTTGATTAGGAATTATGTTGATATCTGCTTCGCCAATGAGGAAGAGGCAAAGGCTGTGACAGGACTTCAACCGCGCGAAGCCCTTGACAGTATCTCCGAAAACTGTGATTTCACGGTTGTCAAGTTAGGTTCCAAAGGTTCTCTTATCAAACACAACGGCACTGTATATGAAATCGGCACGCCTCACGTGGAATGCGTTGATTCCACCGGTGCCGGCGACTTATATGCATCCGGACTGCTGTACGGAATCGCAAACGGCTACAATGCTGAAACTTGCGGTGAAATAGGCGCGATAGTCGGCAGCATCGTCATTCAGAACTACGGTGCAAGAATCAGCGATGACAACTGGAATACCATCCGACGGAAAATCAATGAGCTTGTATAATGATTAAGCAGGAGACCATACAGACGATACTGGACACAGTAAACATCGAAGAAGTTGTCGGAGATTTCGTGTCACTCAAGAAAAGAGGCGCCAACTTGATAGGATTGTGCCCTTTTCATAACGAGAAGACACCGTCGTTCACCGTCTCACCCGCAAAAGGCATCTATAAATGTTTCGGGTGCGGCAAGGCAGGCAACGCAGTCCAGTTCATCATGGACCATGAACAATACTCCTACCCTGAAGCCCTCAAATACCTCGCAGCCAAATACAAGATTCCAGTCATTGAAACTGAAAGGACACCGGAAGAAATCCAGCTCGACAACGATAAGGACCGGCTTTTCAACATCAATGCCTTTGTACAGAAATATTTCACCGACAATCTGCTCAACACACAGGCAGGCCAAGCCATAGGGCTCTCCTACTTCAGAAAACGCGGCTTCAACGATGCCACCATAAGCACATTCCAACTCGGCTACAGCATCGACAGCTACAACGCACTCATCGACTATTGTCACGAAAACGGATACAAAGATGACATCCTCGCCAAATCAGGACTTGCCGTTGTCCACGATGACGGAAAGATGTTTGACCGCTTCAGAGGTCGTGTGATGTTCCCGATTCACAACCTTACCGGCAGAGTCATCGGCTTCGGAGGTCGAATACTGACTTCCGACAAAAACACGGCAAAATACCTCAACAGTCCTGAAAGTGATATTTATCACAAAAGCGACACCCTGTATGGTATCTACATGGCAAAAAACTCCATAGTGTCAAAGAACTTCTGCTATCTTGTAGAAGGATATATGGATATGATAACCATGTATCAGGCTGGCTTTACAAACGTTGTCGCCTCATCGGGCACATCACTGACAACCAATCAGATAAGGCTGATAAAGAGGTTCACCAACAACATCACAATCATATATGACGGTGATGCGGCCGGCATCAAGGCTTCGCTGAGAGGCATAGACATGGTTCTATCCGAAGGCCTCAACGTAAAGATTATTCTGTTGCCGGAACCGGAAGACCCCGACTCCTTCATCAAAAACAACCGCACATCCGATGTCATTGACTATTTTGAAAACAAACCGCGTGACTTCATCAGATTCAAAGCCGAACTGCTCCTGAATGATGCCAAGGACGACCCGATAAAAAAAGCCGAGGTCATAAAGGACATCATTGCTTCAATTGCCGTCATCCCCGATGAAATATACCGGGCGATGTATATCAAGGAATGTTCCGACCTTCTCGGTGTAAAGGAGCAGTCCATCATCTTTGAAGTTAACAAGATAATCAGAAAAAAACTCGGCAAGAAATTTGACAGCCCCGACATACCGGTTCATGAAGACCCCACGCAGCAGCCTCTGACACCGGAGGAACAACATGCCGGAAAGATTAACAGCTTTGACATTTATGAAAGGGCTGTCATAGAAAAGCTGTTTCTTTACGGTGACCTGCAAGGCAGCTACGAACAAGGTGCTGAAAATGAGGCTCTGACGCTAAGCAATGCCGAATTTATCATAAACGAGCTTGATGCCGAGGGCATAGAATTCAACAATCAGTTATACAGCAGGATTCTCAACATATACCGTGAAAATCTCCGCAACGGTATCGTACCCGGCCAACGGTATTTCATCAACAATGCCGACCGCGAAATATCAACTCTGGCAGCCGACCTTATCAGCACTCCTTACACCCTCAGCGAAAAATGGAAGGAGAATCACATATTTCCGCGTATGGAAACTGATGACATTCCCGACACCATAATCAAGACGCTGCTGAGCTTCAAGTCAGCATTTATCAAAAGGCTGCGCGCCGAAATACAGGAAAAGCTGAAGCATGCTGAAGACGGCAAAGCAGTGGAGGATTTATTAGAAACCGACAAGCAGTACAAGCAAGTGGAAATCAACATCGACAGCCTGCTAAATCGCACAATCAGCTACTAACCGCGGCATCGACTCCTCCATGCCTCGAAAAAGCTGAACGCGCGCAGCGGCCGCAAAGGATACCCAATCACGTCGGGCATGAGGACAGGGAATGGAGCGTAGGACCGGGATGGATTGACAATCTTTATATTCGGCAAATCACAATCCTCTCAGCAAAATCACCATCGCAACACAGAGCATCAGCTTTATAACCTTGGCATTGGCACCGTTGTCCGTCACCTGCTTCATCATGGCCAGCAACACCGCAACCAATATCAACATTATGATGTCGAACCCGATGCCCTGACACAACGAATATGGAACCCGTTCTATCACCTCTGCTGACATAGTCAACAGATTGACACACAGATAAAAAACCTTACCGGCAATAACGCCGACAAAGGGCACAGCCGAAATCAGCATCATTACCATACCTAAATACAACGATATGGTCGCAAGCGGTATGGCTATGATGTTGGAAAACAAAAAATATGTCGAGAAGGTGTGAAAATAATACAGTATTATTGGAGCAACCGCAAGTTGCACCGACACCGAAACACACATCAGCTCAACAATCCTATTCAAGGGAAACGGATATTTGTCAGTATTGGGGAGACTATCGCGGAACAACACTATTCCCGACACTGCTGCGTATGACATTTTTGCTCCCACAGAAAAAATAATGTTAGGATTGATTATCATCAAAATTAAGGCTGAGCCGCAAATATTGGCTATAACATTGTTCCGCCTGCCAGTCACTCTGCCTACAGTAGCCAAAGTCAGCATCAGAGAAGCACGGGTCACAGACGATGAAAATCCGGTTATCGCCGCATAAATCCACAACAGCATTACCGACAACAACGGAGCGATAAATCTTCGGAATCTGCGCCCTGGCAGCAAACCCACCAGAAAAGATATCAGCATAAAAACAGATCGGAAGAGCGTCGTGTAGGGAA
>CALFIZ010000084.1 GCA_937877575.1 uncultured Marinilabiliales bacterium
CCTTGTATGCACGCCAGAATTTGCCGAACTGTCCGGTGAAATCTTCGTGATGCAGGTGTAACCAGTCGTACATGACGAGTTTGCCTTCAATTATTTCACGGTCATAGATTTTATCGTATGGAATCTCGGCGTATGTCAGCGCTAACGTTACGGCATCGTCCCAGGGAAGTGAGGATTCAGGTGTGTAAACCGCTACGCGGGGGGCTTTCTGCAGTTTCACAACATCGGTGTTTTTTGATGGGTCGGCGATTTCAGTGAGTATTGCAGTGTATTGGGCATCGGCAATGACTGTGTATGAAACGCCTCTGATTTTGAGCTCATTCTCAATTTGATCAAGATGTTTGCATGCAAAACTGCCGCCACGGTAGTTTAACAGCCAGTCAACCTCCATCTGATTCTGCAGCACCCAATAGGCTATTCCGTATGCCTTCAGGTGATTTTTCTGCGTATTGTCCATCTGTATGAGAATCTCAGCAGCGTTCAGATGTGTGCATAACAAACTTAAACAGATGATTATTAGAGTTTTAAATGGACTTTTCATTATTGAATGAATTAGAATGGCAATGGCTGGTCAGAGCTGTTGCCTGATGAAAAATCGTTATCCGATGAAAAACTGTTGCCGCCGAGCCCGCCTTTAGGGTCATAACTGTCGAACGAGTCATTCATTTTTGACTGCAGTATTGTGGAATGTTCCACCGGGATGAATTTTGCAAGCTTTCCTACGAATAGCAGTGGTATGTCGGCAATTTTTCCGTTTCTGTGCTTTGCGATGTTGATTTCAGCTTCGTTGGCATCATTCGGATTGTTTTCCGTAGAGTGATCGTAATAGCCGGGACGGTAGATGAACATGACAATGTCCGCATCCTGTTCGATGGCACCGGATTCACGAAGGTCGGAGAGGATAGGCTTTTTGTCGCCACCGCGTTTTTCAACATCACGGCTGAGTTGTGACAGTGCCAGAATTGGGATTTCAAGTTCCTTTGCAAGAGCTTTAAGACTTCTTGAAATGGTGCTGATTTCCTGTTCACGATTGACATTCTTGTCCTTTTCACCGCCTAAGGTCATAAGCTGCAGATAATCAATCACTACGAATTGTATGTCGTGCTGCGATTTCAGTTTGCGGCACTTTGCACGAAGCTCGAACACTGATAATCCTGCGGTGTCATCGATGAAAATCGGAGCTTTCGACAATCCTGTGATTCGGGTTGCCAATCCTTGCCATTGCTCGTCAGAGACTTGTCCCTTTCTTAGAATGTCGGCAGGGATTTCGGCTTCAGCTGACATCAGACGTGTTACAAGCTGCACGGCAGACATTTCAAGCGAGAAGATGGCTACCGGAATCTTATAGTCAACAGCCATATTTCGTGCCATATTCAATGCGAAGGCAGTCTTACCCATACCCGGACGGGCTGCCAGAATCAGCAAATCGGATTTCTGCCAGCCGCCGGTAATTCTGTCCAATTCAGGATATCCCGATGGTACGCCGCTGAGACCTCCGCTGCTTTTACGTGCATTTTCAATGAAATCTATGGCATCTTTTATGATGTCACTCATGTCTCTTGTACCTCTTCTGAAATTGGATTCGGTAAGCGTAAACAGTTCATTCTGAGACTTGTCGAGCAAATCCAGGACATCTGTCGAATCTTCGTATGCCGATTTGATTATTTGGGAGGATACGTCTATCAGTTTGCGCTGGATAAATTTCTCAATGATTATGCGGGCATGATATTCTGTGTTCGCTGAGGAGGTGACACCGTTGGTTAGCTTTGATATGTAGTATGCGCCACCCACCATGTCCAGTTCGTTGTTGCTCTTCAGCTGATTTGTGACAGTTAATATGTCTATCGGTTTGTTGGCACCGAAAAGCTGCTTTATCGCTTTGAAAATTCTGTTGTGCTCATCTTTATAGAACATTTCCGGCTGGAGAATTTCAATAACTTCAGTCAGAGCGTCTTTTTCAAGCATGATGGCACCAAGAACAACCTCCTCCAAGTCAATGGCCTGGGGCGGGAGCTTGCCCATACCGTCTTCAATTTCACGAACTTTCACCGCTGTCGTGCCATACGGTTTTCTTGTTTTTCTTATTTCAGTTTCCATGCCACAAAAATAAAAAATAAAAACGTTTCACGTATTGAAAAATTATCTTAGTTTCTAACAAAAGTTGTCTTTTATGATTTAATTTTGCAAACGTTTTGAAACCATCTATTTTTTTTTGTTATGGATATAGAGTTTCCTTCCAAATTGGTACAGAAAGTCATTGATGAACTATCACGCCTTCCTGGAATAGGTCAGCGCACTGCAATGCGCCTCGCTTTGTACATATTGTCACAGGATGATAATTACGCCGCCTCCTTGTCGGAAGCCGTAAAAAACATGAAGGATAATGTGAAACACTGCGAAATATGCCATAATATCAGCGACAACGACATCTGCTCCACATGTGCGAATCCCAAGCGGGACCATTCCATCGTGTGCGTGGTGGAGGATGTGAGGGATTTCATCGCCATTGAGGAAACGGGACAGTATAACGGAGTCTATCATATTCTTGACGGCGTGATATCACCTATCAATGGAATAGGTATTGATGACCTCAATATAGCAGGTCTGATTGACCGCGTTGAAAATGATAAGAATATTCGTGAAATCATCTTCGCTCTGCCAACCACCGTTGAAGGGGAAACGACAGCGTTATATCTTTATAAGAAACTGAGTGACAAGGGGGTGGAAATCAATACCATAGCAAGGGGAGTCGCTTTCGGCGATGAATTGGAATATACCGACCAGATAACTTTGGGACGCTCGATAGTCAACCGGGTGGCATACCAAACGCGGTAATTGTCATTTTAGAATAAATCTATCTGATTTGGAGTGACATAATCAACAATTGTGGATTCATCCGAATAACTGTTGATGTATTTCGCCATGTTCTTCTTAATCAGCTTGACGGGAGTGGTATTGCGGTGTTTGCAGAAGTTTGTGAGCGATTTGTACTGCCTCCACGATAGTTTAAATGATATCGTTTTGTATGGTTTCCGTTTCTTGGCCTTCATAATGTCGTTTGTTTTTGCAAATATAATAATTTTTTCCTAAGAACGGCATGTGTGTCAATTATTATGATTACATTCGCAGACACTAATGTTTTTGAATATCCTATGAAACAATATAATTTTATTCTGGCTCCTTTGAGAGGCTATACAAACAAAGAATACCGATATGTGCTGACTAAGAATTTCAAATATATTTCGTCATGCTATATGCCGTTTTTTTCTGTTACCGACAGCATACCGACCAAATTCTCAAAGTAC
>CALFIZ010000085.1 GCA_937877575.1 uncultured Marinilabiliales bacterium
CTTGATAGCACCCATGCCAATGACGGTATCTTCTGTGAATTTCTTAGCAATTGCCAGTGTCACAATATCCATATTATTCCCACTCCCCCTGCTCATTGAGATATTTGACTTCTTCCGTGCCGAAGATAAAGCAGACAGAGCCGACTGCCCAGTTTGTTTCCGGAGTCGGAATATCAGAAGCAGTTTTGCATCTGATTTCGACAAGCTTCAGGGAAGAAAATTTTCTGGTACTGTCTGTTCTTCCTTTGAGAACTTGTTCATCAACAACTTCATACATAGTTCAGTCCTCCTCATCTTCAAGATTCATCACGGCTGAGAGTCCGGCGGAAACTGCCGAAATCCCAATGCCGATTAAGGTTGTTTTCAGGACGGCTTTATCTGCCGACCAGTCCACGTTAGGGACGGCAACTGCCAGATAGCCGACTGCTGATTGCAGAGCCGTCCGGAGTGCTCTTTTGAGCCAGTTTTTCATGTGTCCTCACCCCTTGCCGGAAGATTTCTGAATTCTTCGTGAATCGAATCCATCACGCCGTTTGCGCCTAATTTGTGATACTGTTCATAGAGATTTTCAAAATTCTCTTTTGCGTAAATCGGCGCACAGCCTCTGGATTTATATTTTTCATACTGATGAATCAGCCTGTCACGCAGAAGTGCCTGCACGCCTAATTCGAGTTCATTTTGTTTCTGTTCGGAAGCTTTCAGGCGGTTCAGCAGGAACTGCGTGAAAATCCCGATAATTCCGCTGGATGTCAGCACAGTAATTAAGATATTCTGAATCATGATTTCACCTCATTCTGTCCAGATGATTGTTGCATTTGATGCGCTCCACGGCGAGCCGGAAATGCTGTTTTCCGCTTTCGTCTCTTCTCTGTCGCTCATTTGCAATGCGTAGCCGTCAGCCTTTCTGATTACAGTCAGTCCTCCGGGTTGCGAGCAGAAGGAGAAGAGACCCGCGTGGTCGCCCGGCAGCATGTGACTGATGTCCATGCAGACAGTGCCTTGGCAACGTGGGCCTATCGTACGCTGTGTTAGGGTGTTGCGCGCTTCGAGCAGTTTGCCGACAGGATTCCCTGTCCGCAGGCGCATGAATCCGGGGCGTTCTGTCAGGCTCCAGAGCGAATTGTCCGGGTTGTGATTCCATTGCCATACCCGACCAAGAGCTTTCCCATTGAAATCCTCATTGCGTTCATATGGAGCATGAGGTTTCTCGTTTAAGCTGATATTGGGTTTGAACCATGTGCGGGGTGCACGGCCCAGGTTCCCTTCAAGACCAAGCATAGGCCAGCCGTCTTTCCATGTGACAGGAGCAAGGGTCACTGTACGACCGATGGAATGGAAGTCCATCATGAGCAGTGCCCACCATTGTCCGTTCTGGTCTTCAACGATACCGCCCTGATGGATGTTCGTACATGCTGTTGCATCTTTGTCTACCTGGGGAATACCAAACTTCGTACCATCCTCACCGATACGGTATTTTTCTCCTCGTGGCACCTGAGTCAGGGGTGCTGCATGATAGCCGAATGTCTCGTCGGCAGTGATAGTGACGGTTTCGTAAGGGCCCCAGATACTCTTTGAACGGCTACAGAGCGTGCGCCCGTTGGGCTTATAGTCTGTTGAGATAAGGTAATACATTCCGTTTATCTTATACATGTGATGCCCTTCGCCAACAGCATTGCCTTCGGGAATTATCGTACGTTCTGTTTCCTCGATAGGTCCGCTCATGTCGGGTTTCAACTCAGTACACTTCACTTCACCATAGCCATGGATGGCATATATCTTACCATCGTCGTCGAAGAGAACAGACAGGTCGTATATGCGTCCTTGCATATTATGATGTTTCCAAGGGCCGCGGATATCTTTTGATGTATAGCATTGCAAGCCCTTGCCATTGATGTTGGAGAACACATAAAACTGTCCGTTGGCATAACGGATGGCAGGAGCCCAGATGCCCTGACCATAGATCTCCTTGTGATTCTTTAGTGAGAAGGCATCGTCATCGAAGTCGAAACGGTCAAAGCAATATGATATGTTCTCCCAGTTTACCAGGTCCTTGGAGTGCAGAATCACCAATCCGGGAACAGTGTGCATGGTGGTGCCGGCAAGATAATAGTCGTTGCCCACACGGATGATGTCCTCATCCGGCACGTCCGCCCAGGTAAACGGATTGGCGACCGTCACCTCCGCCGCAGAGGTCTCGATCAGGTTCTGCGGCAGGGCCGAGGCCGTGCCCGCGATCAGCAGGGCCGCGAGGCAGGCGGCTGTGGCTTTCAGGATTCTCCTTGTTTGCAGTTTCATGCAGCATTCTCCTTTCAGTCTTTTCAGAATGGCTTCTCAGATGTGAAATGAACTGCGATCATCCCCATTATACTTGCGGCAGAAATTATGAACGAACTTCCGCAAATGTTTTTGATGTAAATTATAAACGTTTTCTTTACAAATTATACATGAATTTGGCAGATTTGACAACCCACAATTTGAAGAACAGGTGGATTTTTTGCAGATTTCAAAAGACTTGCATTTTTCTCCCTGCTGTGCTATAATGACAGAGAACAACAGAAACAGGAGGGACATGCTACTATAAATGCCGATGACCTCAAAGAGCTGAAAGACGTTTGGCACTTGTTTGTCGAGGATTTGTTAGGACTTCAAACGGCAGAACAACAAAGCGGTAACAACGAAGCCTATCAGAAAGCCGTTGACCTGTTACTTAATATACGTCTTGAGGCAAAGCGCAACAAAGATTGGACGACATCCGACCGTATCCGCAACGAACTCACAGCACTCGGTTTTTCCATCAAAGACACCAAAGACGGGTTTGAATGGACATTGTAAGCGGCAATCTGCCCTGTACAATTATCCATCTGTTATTTCACATCAATATATGAATCGCCGCCGCCCCCCAACCACTGCGGCGATTCCGTATTAGACTACCATCACTTTAAATGTCATAACGGACAAATTTAACTTGAGCAAACACTAAAAAATAATGACAAACAAATTAACAAGATAGCGGACAAAAAAATAAAGAAAAAGAGATAAATATTATCGGCGTGGAAAAATTATCGCGAATAAAAACAATTTTTGCACTGATATGTCGTTTTTTTTTCTTAATTTTGCGCCTGCATAGTAAATTTCAAGATTTCTTTATAGATTAAGAGTTCGGATTTCATCCGTCGGCTGACGGATTAGCACCACGGCAACAAACCTTAAGATCTGGTACAGATATATCTTCTGACTAACGACTAACACAAATTTATATCACATGAAACACCACTTTAATTATCTCCGCGCCTCGCTTGCGATAGGGCTACTGATGTTTTGTTTTGCAGCCAATGCACGCGTTATCAGCGGAACAGTTACCGACCAGACAGGAGAGACGATTATCTCCGCGTCAGTTATCGTGAAAGGCACAACAATGGGTACTGTTACCGATTTTGACGGTAATTATCAAATTGACGTGCCGGACGATGCCACTACACTTGTGTTCTCAT
>CALFIZ010000086.1 GCA_937877575.1 uncultured Marinilabiliales bacterium
TGTAGGGATGTTCCATTTCAACTGGGGTTGGGGAGGTGCATTGGACGGATACTTCACAACAGATTCCACTTTTATGTTCCCACGCGGCCAGGCTGCCATCTTCAATTCAATACCTAAATATGGCAACAACCCGACAACACCTTCGGATTTCACTCTAACCCCTGACGACAACTATGAATATTTGGACATCTCATGGGTTAACCCTACGAAGAATGTTATCGGCAGAAGTCTTCCGTCATCAGACCTGACAGTATTCCTTCTCAGAAATCAAGACACCATTTATACAGCTGCAGCAAGCATTGGCGACACCATGCAGTTCACAGATTCAAAAATTCCTTCATTCGGGAATTATACCTACTCGTTATTTGTGACATGTGACACTCTGCAGGGATATGCAACAAAGGAAACTATTTTCTTCGGACCAAGTTGCAGCATAAAAGTCAAGATGATTGACAAATGGAATGACGGCTGGGGAGATGCAAAACTGTCCTTCCGCGATGTTAACGGAAACGAATTGGCAGAATCGACCCTCGGCAATGGAGAATCACCTCTTACATTAAGTTTAAATGTCCCTGTTGAAAGAATAATATGCTGGTGGGTGCCAAGCACCGACTCATCGGGATATTACGACAAGGAATGCGGATTTACCATCTACGACGATAAAAACAATACACTGTACAGCCGCGCCATCGACAATCCGCTCAGTTATACATCATTCCTCGCTTTCGATTTCAATACGGATTGCTCTGTTTCAAACATTGATTATTATGGCATCAGAAGTTTTACAAGTGAAGATGTGGAACTCTACCCTAACCCCGCTTCTGATGAAATAACAGTCAGCTCAAGTGAAACCATCAATACGATTAACATTTACAGCATAATCGGACGGCAAGTATATGCAACAGCTCCGCACGACAGTTCTTACACTCTGTCTGTCAGAGACCTGCCATCTGGCGTGTATATAACTCAGATTAATACTGACAGCGGTTCATGCACCAAAAAATTAATCGTTAAATAAAAAAAAGACGCTTGAAAAAGCGTCTTTTTTTTATTTCATCATTGAACGAATTGCATCCCCCAATCGTCTGACCCCCTCCTCAGCCGTCTTCTCATCAGTGAAAGAGAAATTCATTCTGAAAGTATTTCTGCCTCCGCCATCACAGAAAAAAGTATATCCCTGGACAAAGGCGACTTTTTCTTCCAATGCCCTGTAGAACAAATCATCGGAATCAATATATTCAGGCATCGTTACAAGTAAAAACAAACCGCCTTCAGGATGTGTCCATGTAACACCTTCCGGGAAATACTTCTTGAAGCAGCGAATGATGTTATCACGTTTTGCCTTGTATTCGTCAACTATCCTGCCAATGTTTTTGTCAAAATAGCCTTTCTGCAAATAGTGTCCGGCAATTTTCTGAAGATACGCAGATGTGCATAAATCAGATGTCTGTTTTGCCTGCACAAACTTCTCAAGAACATCTTGGTTGGCAATAATCCAGCCAAGTCGGAAGCCAGGACAGAATGATTTCGAGAAAGTCCCAAGTGTAATAACAATCCCCTGGTTATCAAGAGCATACAGCATAGTTTGCGGCTCACCTTCGAAACGGATTTCACGGTAAGGACTATCCTCTACGATATATATGCCGTATTTTTGTGCAACAGCAATGATTTCTTTTCTTCTTTGGTTCGGCATTGTTATGCCAGCAGGATTCTGGAAATCAGGGATTATATAGATGAATTTCGGTTTTTTGCCTATTTTGGCGAGTTCGAGAATCTTCTGTTCGAGAACTTCAGGATTCATCCCCTGTTCATCCGGTTCAATTCCGATGAACTTTGCACCGTAAATCTTGAATGAGTTAAGTCCCCCAAGATAAGAAGGCAGTTCGCATATCACATAATCACCTTCGTCAATGAAAATCTTACCTATCAGGTCAAGTGACTGTTGGGAAGCGGTTGTGATAACGAAATTGTCACGGGTCACGTTGCATCCTTCCTTGATATATCTTTTTACGAGTTCGTCTCTTAGCAGGTTTTCGCCTTCTGTTGTGCCATACTGTAATGCTGCGGCACCTTCATTTTCAATAACTTCCCTTGCTATATCCTTAATTTCATCGTAAGGGAAAGAGGTCGGAGAAGGCAGACCGCCCGCAAATGATATAATATCAGGCTGTTGAGTGAGTTTAAGACACTCACGGATTGCAGAACGTTTCATACGTTTTGCACATTCTGAAAATATTGAATTTGAAAACATGAAGGAACAAAATGCAAAATTATCAAGAAAAATTGAATTTTTACAAAAAAGAGAAAAAGAATTGTTGGAAACGATTATGAAATTAAGATCACAAAAAAAATAAAATAATTTTTTTATTATAAATTTATTTTTAGTATATTTATTTTAATCATCAGTTATAGATCGGAAGAGCGTCGTGTA
>CALFIZ010000087.1 GCA_937877575.1 uncultured Marinilabiliales bacterium
AACCCCGACATTATAGAGAATAAGTACGCTTGTAGTTGAACCGAGTAGTTCATTGTTGCGATATACTTTATAGCCGGTTGCGCCTGCTACTTCTTCCCATGAGAGGGTGACAGTGGCTTCGGTGCCGACTAAGTCGAATGTGCCTGAAATTTCCGGGGCTACGCAAGGATTTCCGCCGATGCAGGAAAGTACTGCAGCCCAGCCGTCGTAAGTCACGGAATAATCGGATGTGAACTTGAATGTGAGAGAGCCGTCTGCAGCGGTTGATGTCTTGGTACCCGGATTGTTGGTGCCGGAGTATGTTCCCAAAGACGGTGATGATGTTGTCGGACCGTTGTAGATGTACAAAAAGTCATAGTTGTTCTCTAAATGGAATGATTCGAAGGTGACTGACATCTGTGCGCCCGGGGTGCTTGGAGTAAATGTAATGGTGTAGTTCTTCTGGTTGCCGTAGTTGCCGGAAGGACCGCCGTCGTCGTAGAACATGCCGCTGCAGGTTGTGAAAGTGCCCGTCTGCATCAGATACATGTTGGTGACGTTGATGTAGTTTTCCTTTGTGAGGGTTGCTGTCTCTGATTCGCTTGTAACTGTGAGAGTTACGTCAAAGGTTCCTTCTGAGGAATATACTACGGTAGGATTTTCTTCAGTACTTGTTGAAGGTGTACCGCCTGGAAATTCCCAATAATATGATGTTATTGGATCCTGAGAATAGGTGTTGTTTGTGAAATGTACGGAGCCGCCCAGTGCAACGTCTGTAACATCTGCCTCAAATGATATTGTCAGTCCTGTGTAGGTGAGTTGGACATCCTGAACAACAGTCTGAAAATCTGAAATGGTTATAGGGATAGTTACAGGTTCATAACCTAAAGCCATGTAAGTCACATTATATGTGCCGGCTTTGATTGGACGCGCGTAGTAGCCGTAAGTGTCTGACATTGAGTGGGAACCGTTTGTGTCGTGGCCGTCAATGAAAACCTGGCAGTCGTTGATGGGGTTGCCTGTCTCCGCATCGGTGATGGTTCCGTGGATACCGTAGAGGGCTTCCTGGATGAAGTTGAGCACTGAACGGTAATTCCAGTTCCAATGGTTTGGAAGTTGTGCGGCCGGTAATGTCTTGACGTTGCTGATTTCAATTGTGACTTCCTTCAGGTTGTGGAATGCGTTTGCGTTATCCTGACGGCTGCCTGTAATGGTGTACCATTGGTAACCGTTTACGATGCCGTTCTGATAGGCAGTCATATAGTTGCTGTTGTAAACGTGAGCTGTATCGGCATATTCACGGCATACCAATATCCACCATGCATCGTCAGCATGAAGCGGACTCTTGTTGTCCCATGGATAGTTGCAGACTTCTGCTCCGCCGTGGTAGTTGAAGCTGATAGTGAACTGGACTGTATCCTCAAGATTCATGAATGCTATGGTTTCGGGCTGCCATGCGTGACCGTCAGGGTGGTCACCGAAAGCATCATCCTTATAGTTACGGTTGAGGTCGCAATTATTGCCGTTGTATCTCTGAGAGCCGAAGACGGTGTTGTTGCCGCCGTGGTATGTCCCGTCAGGATTAGCCATAGGGCATATCCAGATTTCCGCATTGTCAAGGAATCCGGTGATGCGTGTGTCGCTTCCATAGTGTGTGCACAGGTAGTCGATCATTCTTAAAAGAAGAACTATACCTGTGGTCTCGTCACCGTGCATTGAACTTGTCAGCAGTACTCTCGTCTTTGTTGAAGGATTGTTGGCACTTGTAAGTTTGCAGATGATTAACTCTCTGTTCTGAACAGTTGTTGCGAGGTGGATGGTGGTGCACAGAGATGGATATGATGTCTGATATTCATCCATCATTGCAACGTATGCGGGATATGTCGGGTAAGAATCCCATTCGTATGTCTCCTTGGCATTAAATTGGTCAAGGGTGTACATTTTGTATTCTTCTTCAGGAAGTACTGTGGATGGGTGGAGCAGTATGGTCGGTTCATAGCCGAACTGCAGGAACTCGTTGAAGGTCTGTTCGTTGGCGTATGCAATCACTGTCCCATTGTCATATTTGTCAATGGAGATGATGCGTGAAAGCGCCTGCAAATCCTTTACATTGTCGGTTTGAAATGAGAAATAGACTTCGCCCCATTTGTCGAAGTCCCAATAGTTCTGGCTTTTCTGGCATAATGCGTTGCCGGATGTTAAAATCGCAAGTAATATTGCGATGAATGTGTAGATCTTTTTCATATTTGTTTAATATTGATTTATCGGTTGATTTTCAGTACAGGTGGCAGTTGTGCTGCTTTGAAACGACTGCCTTTGTATAGTTTTACGGCACGGTTGACGTATTCTGCGTCAAAGCCTTCGGATATGATTTCTTCAGGTGACATGTTGTCATCAACGTATGCTTTGAGGATAGGGTCAAGAATGTCGTAAGGCGGCAGTGAGTCCGAATCTTTTTGTTCCGGATGCAGTTCAGCCGACGGCGCCTTGTTTATGATATTTACAGGAATGATTTCCTTATCCTTGTTGATGTGGCGGGCGAGTGCATAGACCTGTGTCTTGTATAGGTCTCCGATGACCGAGATACTGCCGCACAAGTCGCCGTAGAGAGTGCCGTACCCCATACAGAGTTCGCTCTTGTTGGAGGTGTTGAGTAACAGTCTGTGCTGTTTGTTTGATATGGCCATCAGAATCACCCCCCTGATGCGTGCCTGAATGTTCTCTTCTGTCACGTCGAATGGCGCACCCTGAAACACCGGTTCGAGACTTCTGTTCACATTTTCGTAAATGTCGTTTATCGGAATTATGAAATGGTCGGTTCCGACATTTTTCACCATTTCAAGTGCATCGTTCACCGAATGGTCGGTGGAGAATTTTGATGGCATGAGAACCGGAAGAACGTTGTCTTTGCCGAGAGCCTCAACTGCAAGAGCCAGGACTAAAGCGGAATCTATTCCGCCCGACATCCCGAGGACAGCCTTTGAAAAGCCTGCATCTTTGAAGAACTGTTGCAGTTTTTCTATGATTGTTTTTTCGATTTCTTTCATAATATTTTATCATGCTATGATAAACTGCAAAAATAGTAAATTTATTTAGTATTTCGCGATAATCTTGGTTACGTAATTTCCTTCAGGGTTTTTGGCCGAAAACACCATATTGCCTGCATGGTCATCGTTGACTGCAATATCGAGTTCGTCACATTCGTGACTTTGAAGAATATAATGTATTTCGATGTATTTCAATGGATTGCTCAAGTAGAACGAGGTGGGCTTGGCGTTAAGAAGTATAGGGATGTATGACAGATTGTTTGTGTGCCTTGACATGTCGATGTCGCAGGCACGTATTTTTCTCTGATAAACGAAGTCGTCGGCAGTGGTGTCTTTCATGATCCGTGTGAATCTGCCGCATTTGTAGTCTGACTGTATGCTGACGATTTCGGAGGCAAGCGGATACTCTATTTCGTCGAGAGTGCAGATATGCTGGTCAATGAGGCTGAGGGCGCATGCTTCAATCTTGCCTTCAAAGAGAATACGGTCTTCCATTTTAGCCTGAACTCCGAGTATGAGGCGCAGGTTCTGGCGTTCGACAGCCCATATTTCAGTATCGATGACTTCATGATATTTGGGTAGGCCATAAATATTTGCCATATAGCGAGTTACAATCCAGAATGCACTGTAGTTGTCGCGGATGTTGAAGTTGTCCCTGCCAATGCTGGAGTTGAAGTCGGTCCATAACTCCTGGAATATCTTGAATATGGAATTGTAACAGAGATATTCCGTGAAATCAACGTCACATGCATCAATTCTGTATTTGTGTCTTAATATCTTCAACATTGGGAAACTATTTTTTCACAACGTATTTGCCGTCGGCCATAAAAACATCCTTGTCATTTGCTGCGGGCATTGAGCTTGTAGAATAGGAATTCTTTAATACTTTGCCATTCTTGTAGTATCTCACGACATCAGCTTTGTGTTCGGATGAGGAAAAAACGACAAAGACCACTTGCCCGTTGTAATCGGTAATCCTCGTCTTTGTAATGTTGCCCACGTCAAGGTCATTGGAGAAAAGCTGTTTTTTCAGTGCAGTCATCCCTTCGATTTTTTTGCTTGAGATAAAGAAGAAATCCTTACCTTGTGCCGAATTGTCATCAAAATACATTACTGCGGGTCTTGACTTGCTTAGCAGACTGGTGGTGGTGATAGTGCCGTTTTTCGTAATATAGACTAAGGTTCCGTCCTCACTGCCCGTCAGGAAGGCTCCCTTTGAATTTAGGGAGTTGTTATAGACAGGTGAGGCAGGATTGTTTTTGACTTTGTTGTCAACGTTGGCTTGCAGAGTTCCGTTAGCCTTGTATATCTGTATGGTGTTGTCATCCTTCTGAACTATTACGTATGGTGTGCTCTTTTCGTACAATATTGTGTAAGGTTGTGAAACAGTGCCTATCCCGTCGTTTTTCTTTTGGATTGTCAGGTCATTGTTGTTGCATTTCAGATAATAGAATGCATTGTCAACACCGTTGTAGTAAATTGAAAAATCGCTGTCACTGGTTTCCTGGACTGCGATCTGGTTCTGGGCTTTGACAGGGAGTGACAACGGGAATTTTTTCACGAAATTGCCAAGCACATCAACCAAGTAAAGTCGTGTGGCGGTGTTGAACATGTACTGTATTTTCTTGTTTTTATACCAGTCAACTTCGGTTATTTCGCCGATGATTTCGGAGTCGAGGTTCACCTTCCATTTCTGAGTGCCTTTAGAATCAAGACAGTACAGGGTGTTGTCGGCTGTCTGGATGAGTATGCCGCCGGCATCGCGATGACTGTTGACTGCAAATGGACCGGCGATAATGTCAGACGGTGCGGCGAATATTGCATCGGCGACTACCGGTGGAGCCGGCTGTTCAGGTGTCGGTGTCTTAGACTCGTTTTTTTTCTCTTCAACGGATTCCGTCTTCTTTTCTTTTGCAGGAGGCGTCTCTTCTTCAGCAATTGGAGGAAGTTCCTCAGCTGCAATGTATTGCGATGTGAGCCAGGTGGTTGACAGGTTGTTTTCGTAGGCTATCCTGTATGTGGCATTGCAGTTTCTGAATGATTGGACGACCAATGACGCATTGTCCTTCAGCATCTTTGTGGTTACAGCGTAGTTGTTGTAGAATGAAACCACCTGCAGGTCATCAAAGAAATAAACGTCGTGGCAAACCCAAGCTGCGTCTTTTGATCTCAGTTTTTCAATGATGTATATGTCCGAATGTTCGTCATGTGACAGGAGAATGTCATTAATCTGCCTCTTTTCGCTTGCCGACAAAAGATTGTTGTTGATGTCAGTTCCGATTTTATGTGAGGAGTTTCGTGGCGTAATGTAGAAATAGCCTTCGCTGCGCCCTGTATTGACATTTGATGGAACACTTGGCGTATTGTTGGTTTCCATGATTATAAGCCATCCGCCGTCTGTATAAATGGATATATAAATAGGTACTGATGTGAACTTGCTGTAGTTTGATGAATCTTTTTGAATATAATTCAGCACACTTCTTATGGAATTGAAGTCGTGTATGTTTTTGCCTAACCTGTCGGATATGTTACCGATGTTCATGGCGGTATTCATGGCGTCAAGCGTGTTGGATACGAATACCATCTGTATGTTGTTGAGAGGCAATATGTTGGGTAGTGCTATCGGCTTGTTTCTGTTAATGTTGAAAAGTACTACTGCAAGCAATGACAATGCTACGGCCAGCGCTGCAATTAGTATTATTAATTTGCTTTTTTTGGATTTCATCGGACTGGTAATTAAAATTTACAAAAGTAATAAAAGTATTAAATTAAAGGCGGTT
>CALFIZ010000088.1 GCA_937877575.1 uncultured Marinilabiliales bacterium
CTATTTCCTTTTTTCCAAAATAATATTTTATATTTTTTTCTAATTTTAAATCTTCGTTATTCTTGTTGATTTCTTCCCTCCTATTATTATTACTATTTAATTCACTATTAATCATATTATGATTATTCCATTTGTTTTTATTGGAATATTCCATAATGCCAATGTCATTTTTATTATTATCAATAATATTTATTTCTTTTTTATTATTATTATCATTATTACTTTCAGAATCTTCTTTTTCATCAGTTTGAGGAAAAGAGACAAAATTATTCATAATATCAATATTTTAGTTTTATATGTTGCAAAGATATTGCAATAATTATGCAAAATAAAGTACTTTTGTCAAAAAATTTGACATCTATGGTATCATCAAAGACAATTCTCAAAGGCGGCAACATGCTAAATCCCACACCCGTAGTGATGGTAAGCTGCGGATATTCCATCGATGAATACAACATCATCACAATAGCATGGACCGGAACTTTATGCACCGACCCGCCGTTATGCTACATTTCCATAAGGCCGCAACGCCATTCATACAACATCATAAAAGAAAACCGAGAATTCGTCATCAACCTCGTCAATGACAAACTCTCGGCATACGCTGACTGGTGCGGAGTAAAGACAGGAGCCAAAGTGGATAAATTTGAAGCGACGGGACTGACTCCCGTTCGCAGTTCCAAAATCTCTGCCCCGTTAATTCTTGAATCGCCTGTCAATATCGAATGTAAAGTCAAGGAAATCATTCCTTTAGGCTCACACGACATGTTTCTGTCGGAAATTGTTGCCGTTGATGCCGACAAGTCACTTTTCAATCCCAAGACCAATGCCTTGGAGCTTAAAAAAGCCAATCTCGTCAGCTACTCACACGGCAATTATTTCAACCTCGGCAAACTGATAGGCAAATTCGGTTTTTCGGTTGAGAAGAAAAAATAACTTACTTCTTGCCAAAAAGGCCTGACAAACCGCTGATTATCTTACCTGCATCAGGAATCTTGGATTCCAGTTCATCAGGAATAACATCCTTAACCTTATCAATAACTGAATCGACAGATGATGAAGCAGCCTGCTTTACTAAAATATTTTTAGCAGAATCAATAATCTTGTTAATTGTAGATTCCTGCTCACCTGTTTTGCTGACAAGCGTTCCAAGGATATTCTGAACATTAATAAGGTTTGAAATACTGTTCAGGTTAAGATTGGTAAGTGATGAGATTTTATCAAAAATGCCAAGTTCCTTGATAGCATTTATGACTTTTGTTACAATGTTCTGGCCGATACCGGTATTACCGGTTATCTGCTTGATAAGACTTTG
Source organism: uncultured Marinilabiliales bacterium (assembly GCA_937877575.1). Taxonomy (GTDB): domain Bacteria; phylum Bacteroidota; class Bacteroidia; order Bacteroidales; family BM520; genus RGIG7150. Next base: position 1,316 of record CALFIZ010000088.1, read on the forward strand.
GATATCAATTTCCATAATTTAAATAATTAATTGGTTAATAATGTTATTAATTTGACTTTAAAATCCAAACACTTGTTTTTCACCATTTTCCGCAACGGTGGATATCTTGTTTGCCCGCATAAAAGCCCAGGATATTTTCACAGGCCATTATAGCTGTATCCTGACGTGTTTCGCGTGTGGCGGTACCAATATGCGGGACGAGGATGGCATTGTTGAGAGTCATAAGCAAAGGCTCCACAATAGGTTCCTTCTCATAAACGTCTAAACCTGCGCCGGCAATGACATTGTCACGCAACGCCTCGGCAAGTTCATGTTCGTTGATGACAGCACCTCTCGACGTATTCACCAAGAATGCTGATGGTTTCATCAATGCCAACTGCTCCTTTCCGATAAGATGTGTCGTTTCAGCAGTAAGCGGGGTGTTCAAGGAAACGAAATCCGCTATCTTAAGCAATTCATTCATAGGAACATACTTGGCATGATAAAGGTTCTCTATTTCTTCATTTACACGATGGCGGCTGTAATAGACTATGTTCATCTTAGCAGCCACGGCACGCCTTGCAAGAGCCTGCCCTATTCTGCCGAAACCGATTATACCGAGAGTTTTGTTTGTCATTGTGGAACCGATATTCTGCATCAGTCCCCACTTGATTTTATCCTTGATACGTATGTCGCGGTCAAGTTCGACTATTCTGCGGCACAGGGAATGCATCAGACCAAAGGCCAACTCGGCAGTAGGCTCAGTGACAGGGTCCGGAGTGTTGGTCACGACAATACCGTGTTCATCGGCATATTTCATGTCGATATTATCTTTAATGTATGTTATTTCCAGCTTATCATCAAAGACAATATCAGAAACAGTATTCATACCTAGGTTGTGAAGAAGATTAATCATTCCTGAACGCATGAATTCAAAAATAACAATACTCTCACGCCAACGTCGAATAATAAAATACCGTATTGCATGTTTTAACACTTCGATACGAATTACATCATCATCGCTATTATTTGATGTTGATTGTTGTTCTGATGATGCACTTTCAGAATTTGCACTTTGTGCACCTTCTTGTTGAACTTGAGAATATGCTGCTTGAGAAATTGCATACATTGTTTGCTGTAAATCTTCGGATAATTTTTTGATTTCATCGGAAGATTTGTTTTCTGACTGTACTTTTTGTTGTGAATTATGTTGAGAAACGATCTCTTCATCAGTTATATAAGGTCTTTTCGCAAAAGCTTGCCGAGGCAGTGGTGCCGTCGGGCTTTTGGTATATTATCAAAAAGGTGAAGAATTTGCTTATCGTGGGCGATTTTATCATTTATATACCCCCCTCTGCAATGTCAGGGGCTTTCCTTCTGCCCCTTGTGACGGCAAAGGCCTTTGCATGGTCTATGACCTCTTCGGGGTCAAGCTTGCTTACTACCCTTACCTCCCTCTCACCGCGGGTGATGAGCAGGGCACAGCTGTTGTCAAGCCCCATTACGTCCTCGGGGGATATTCCTGCACGGTCTGCAAGGTAGTGTATAGTCTGCTGGTCGCCGTCACTGCCGCCGAGGTAGAGAATATGGTCGGCATTGGAGAAGACGGTGGCACTCTGAGCCTCGCTGTAGATAGTGCGAAGCTGTGAAACGCTTTGCAGGATAAGCGCAACGCTTATGTTGCGGCTTCTCAGAACGCTTATGAGCATATCCATATCCTTTATGTATAAATCCCAGGGATTGCAGCTCTGTCGTCACATCTTCATGGATGCTGTAATAAGCGCTGTAGGAATCCTTCAGGACAGATCGGAAGAGCACACGT
>CALFIZ010000089.1 GCA_937877575.1 uncultured Marinilabiliales bacterium
GAAATGACCAACATTACCGGAGTGGGTGTGGGCAAGGCTCAAAAGTATGGCAAACCTTTCATCGATTTAATCAAAGTCTATGTTGATGAAAACGATATCATGCGCCCAAATGACATGGTGGTCAAGACAGTTGTCAATAAATCAAGCCTGAAAGTATTTATCATCCAAAGCATTGACAGGGAAATAGACCTCGAGGATATCGCAAATTCCAAGGGTATAGACTACGATGAACTTCTCACTGAAATGGAAAGCATTGTCGCATCAGGCACAAAACTCAATATCGACTACTATATTAATGAAAATATAGAACTTGACCATCAGGAAGATATCATCGATTATTTCGCTGATGCCCCTACGGATTCGGTTAACGAGGCACTTAAGGCTCTCGATGAGAACGAATATACAGAAGAAGAAATAAGATTAATGAGGATAAAATATATATCTGAAGTAGGTAATTAATTGAAAATAAATATGAAAACAGAAAAAACATTAAGCATTGTCAGCCTTGTGGCAAGTGTTTGCGCAATTTGTCTGTGCCTGATTTCCTTATTTGCAGGCAATAGGAAATGTGATGAAAAAAAAGTGGAGAACGTGTTGGATACCGTTCCGGCATTATCGGAATCGGCAGTCCCGCGGCTTGCATATATCAACAGCGATACACTTATGGCCAGATACGACATGGTCGCCAAAATGAGCGCTGAAATGGAAACCAAGATGAATTCTCTTCAGAGGGATTTCGACAAACGTAAAAACCAATTCCAGAAGGATGTCGAGTATTTCCAGACACAGGTCGAACTCGGCTCCCTCTCAGAACAAAGCTCACAGGAAATCTATCAGAAACTGATGGAACGCCAGCAGGAGCTTTACGACCTGCAGGAAAAATATGCCAACCAGGTTGCTGAATTGGAACAGAAGAATATACAAACCGTATATGATAAGGTTACCAATTACCTGTCACGTATAAATGAAAATAACAAATACTACGATTTTATTTTCATCAACACCGGAATCATCAATGTTAACAACGCATACGACATCACAGAGGCTGTCGCTGCCGGATTAAACGAGGAATATAACGCGCAAAAGTGAGAAATCTGTTAAACATTATTTCGCTTTTATCATTTTTTGCGTTATTTGCATTTTTTACTGCCTGCAATCAAAAAGCAGGCAGTAATTTTATAATGCCTGCTGATTCTATAGTTGTGATAATGAAAGACTTGTATATAGTTGAAGGCATAGGGGCGACTAATGCCGTTAACGGAGTGGACAAAGAGAAACTATACGATGAATATTTCAGGGTCAACAATTTGGACCGTGAATGCTTCGAGAAAAGTCTTGAGTACTACTACAGGAATGAACCCAAGATGCTGAATGAAAAAATCAATACGCAGGTTATAGATTCTTTACAGAGCATCAACTAAGCGACTTGCTCCGATTCTGAATAATGACGGTGTAAGCCACTCTTCGCCAAGAATTTCTTTTACAATGTTGACATACTGAACGGCGGTTTCGTAGGTTGAAATCCCGCCGGCGGCTTTAAAACCGATTTTGTGTCCTGTTTTCATGTAATGGTCTCGTATAACCTGTGTCATCACCTGTGCGGCTTCCGGTGTTGCAGAGATGCTTATCTTTCCGGTTGATGTCTTGATGAAATCCGCACCGCCGTTGATGGCTAAGACGGAAGCCTTTGCAATCAGTTCAGGCGTTTTCAGCGCTCCGGTTTCGAGAATGCATTTCAGCGTTCTGTCACCACAGGCTCTCTTTATCTGATGCACTTCGTCAATGACGGCTTCATCACGGCCCTCCAACAGTTTGCCTACCGACAGAACCATGTCAATTTCATCGGCACCGTTTGCAAGAGCATAGCTGACTTCAGCCAGTTTGACTTCGATAGGTGACTGTGCAGCAGGAAAACATCCCGCCACTGAAGCGACCTTGATACCGCTGCCCGTAAGCTGTTGCTTGGCAGTGGCTACAAAAACCGGATAAACACAAATGGCGGCAACTTTACGTTCAATGCCTTTTTTGCAAAGGTTTACCACTTTTTCCGTTGTGTCGTCAATGCTCAACGTGGTGAGATCAACGCTGCTTAATATCAATTGTTTCATCTGTTATCGTTTTTTAATGGGCTTATCATCAGAACCATTCCTTTAAGATATTCAGTCTCAGGATGATATATGTTTATACAGTGGTCTGGCGACTGGTGAAGCTGATGAAGTATCGAGACATTTCTCATGGCATCGTTTCCGGCATTGTATATTATTGTAAGGAAGTCGTTTTTCTGTATGACCTGCGAGCATGAAAATGTAAACAGGATGCCGTTATCGGTCAGCTGCTTCATCCCTAATGCGTTGAGACGTCTGTAGGCTTTGGTTGCGTTGTCTTTCGAATCAAGATGCTTTGCAAATGCCGGCGGGTCGATGACGATGATGTCGTATTTTTCTTTGTTTGAAGAAAAGAAATCGAATGCGTCAGCGACTATTTCCGTATGGTTTGTGTAGTTGCCGAAGTTTGCCTCGATGTTGTGTTTCGTCATCTCTATTGCCGAACCGGAAATATCGACGGTCGTAACATGGCTTGCGCCGCCTTTCAAGGCCGATACGGAGAAAGCGCCGGTATATCCGAACACATTGAGCACCTTCTTGCCCTTGCAGTAGTCTGACAGCAGTTTCCTGTTATCGCGCTGGTCAATAAAAAAACCTGTCTTTTGTCCGTTTATAAAATCGACAGTGTATTTCATGCCGTTTTCACAGATATCGGAAGTGGGGGAGGAGCCGTAGAGAAAGAAATCCTTTTCCACGTCAGGGCTGACGTGACGCACTGTTGAACCGCTTTTGCAGTATATGGCGTTAACCTTGTCGCCGAAGATTTCCTTGAAACATTCGGCAAAAAGCGGCATGGCATTGAACATCCCGACCGAATGTGCCTGCATGACTATGGTGCCGTTGTAATAGTCGGCAATCAGTCCGGGCATCATGTCACTTTCGGCGTGAATCAGTCTGAAGGCGTTTGTGATGTGGAAATCGAAGAGCTGCATGGAGATTCGTTTGTCCACTGCGTTTGTAATCAGTGATTTCCAGAATGCCTTATCAATATTCACTCTTGAAAACGAGAATATCCTGACACATATGGAGCCGTCTTCGAAATGGCCTGTCGCAAGATAATTTCCATCATGGGAGAAGACTTCAACCACTTCACCGTCAGACAGTTCGCGGGTTACGCCTTCCACTGCACCTGAAAAAATCCATAGATGGTGTTTCTGAACGGATTTTTCACGACCCTTTTTTAGGATTATCTGTGGAGGATAAGAGTTCACTATACTTTCTTTTGATGAGGAACTTCTTCATATCCTTCAATGATGTCACCTATTTTGACATCGTTGAAGTTTTCTATGTTCAAGCCACATTCGAGGGAAGCTTTGACTTCCTTGACATCGTCCTTGAAGCGTTTGAGGGAGCCGAGGCGGCCGGTATGGATGACGACACCGTCACGGATAACACGGATATTGGTGCTGCGGGAGATGACGCCGCTTTGTACGTAACATCCTGCAATGGTGCCGACTTTGGAGATGTTGTATGTCTCACGCACTTCGACGTTGCATGTGATTTTCTCTTCAAATTCAGGTGAAAGCATGCCTTCGATAGCATCTTCGATTTCCTCGATTGCCTTGTAGATGACGGAGTATGTTCTGATGTCAATCTTGTCTCTTTCGGCGAGTTCTTTGGCCTTATGTGACGGACGGACCTGAAATCCGATGATGATTGCATCTGATGCGGCTGCAAGGGATACGTCGGTTTCTGTGATTTGTCCCACTGATTTGTGTATGACATTGACCTGGACTTCCGGAGTGGAAAGTTTGATCAATGAGTCGGTGAGGGCTTCCACTGAACCGTCAACATCTGCTTTGATGATGATGTTGAGTTCCTTAAAGTCACCTATAGCTATGCGGCGTCCGATTTCTTCAAGGGTGATGTGTCCCTGGGTGCGTATGCCGAGTTCGCGTTGGAGTTGTGAGCGTTTGGAGGCGATGTTTTTTGCCTCGCGTTCGTCCTTCATGACTATGAACTTGTCACCGGCCTGCGGAGCTCCGTTAAGCCCTAACAATGCGGTCGGACTTGAAGGTCCGCATGTCTCAACTTTTTGGTTTCTTTCATTGAACATGGCTTTGACTCTACCATAGCATATTCCGGCGAGGACTATGTCACCGATATGCAGTGTGCCGTCCTGAACGAGGATTTTTGCCATGTAGCCGCGTCCTTTGTCGAGTTCGGATTCTATGACAGTGCCTTCGGCACGTTTGTTCGGATTTCCCTTGAGGTCAAGGATGTCGGCTTCCAAAAGCACTTTCTCGAGAAGCAGGTCAATATTGATGCCTTTCTTTGCGGATATTTCCTGGCACTGGTATTTGCCGCCCCAGTCTTCCACGAGGATGTTGATATTGGAAAGTTCGCGTTTTATTCTTTCAACGTCTGCGGTCGGTTTGTCTATCTTGTTGATTGCTATGATGATAGGAACGCCTGCTGCCTGGGCGTGGTTTATGGCCTCAATGGTTTGGGGCATCACATGGACATCAGCTGCGACCACCACAATGACAACATCGGTGATTTGGGCGCCTCTTGCACGCATGGCGGTGAATGCCTCGTGACCCGGAGTGTCAAGGAATGTGATGTTTCTGCCGTTTGGAAGGTGAACTTCGTATGCACCCACATGCTGTGTGATACCGCCGGCTTCACCTGCGATGACGTTGGTGTTTCTTATGTAGTCAAGCAGGGAGGTCTTGCCGTGGTCAACGTGTCCCATGACAGTCACAATAGGGTTGCGGGGTATGTAGTCGGCTTCGTTGTCTTCGACTTCTTCATCGGCCTCATGGAGATCAGGGTCCACAAACTCTACCTTGTAGCCGAATTCTTCGGCGACTATTGAAAGTGTTTGGGCATTGAGACGCTGGTTGATGGAAACGATAACTCCGAGATCCATACATACCTTTATGACATCGGTGACAGGTACGTTCATCAGGGTTGCCAATTCGTTGACAGTGACAAACTCTGTGACCTTTATTATTGATTTTTCGGCTTCCAACTTTGCGTTTTCACGTTTCTGAATCTCGCTCTTCTGTTCGCGTTTCTCTCTTCTTCTTACCGATGCTCTTGACTTGCCTTTCTGTTCCAAGTTGCTGAGGGTCTCATGAACTTGTTTCTTTACTTCTTCCTCTGAAATTTCAACCTTGCGTATTTCTTTCTTTTTGTTGTTTTTGACGCCGCGGTTGTTCTTCTTGTTGACGTTCAGGTCCTTGTTGTTGTCTTTCTCTTTTTTAGGGACAATCTGGTCGTCTTTCTTGCGGATCATGTTGGCGACTTCAGCAGTGTTGACAGGGTCTTTGGTAAGTCTTTTCCTCTTCTTCTTTGTGGAGGCGTTATCGCCTTGTGGCTGTTGTTTTGAAGGTTTCGGCTTTTCTACAGGAAGCTCAATCTTTGCTATGACCTTAGGTGCCTGGATTGTATCAACATGAATTCTGAAAACCTCATCCTTTTCAGGTTGGTTTTCAGGTTGTTCGGCTTGCTGGTTTGCAGACTGTTTCTTTTCAGATTGGACATTATCGGCCTGGTTCTTCCCTGTGTTTTTGTCTTTGGGGGGAATATTGTCGCCTTGGTCGGGTTGTTGAATGGCTTTTTCCGCTTGTTCCTCCTTGTTTTGCTGTTCCTTCAGTAATCTTTCCTTTTCCTGTTGTTCTTTCAGTAACCGTTCTTGTTCCTCTTTTTCCTGTTTTTCTCTAAGTAGCCGTTCTTGTTCTTCTTTTTCCTGTTGTTCTTTGAGCAGTCTTTCACTTTCCTGTTGTTCTTTCAGAAGGCGTTCTATTTCCTCTGCCTCTTTCTTTCTCTGCTCTTCCAACTTTCTCTGCTCTTCCAGTTTTTTCTGCTGTTCCTTTTCTCTCTTTTCCCTTTCCTTCTCAGCTTGTTCTGCTGCCCTTTTAGCTGCTTCTGCCTCTTCGATATGATGATGAGGAAGGCTGATGTTGTTGGCAGCATCTTTGGTTTTCTTATCCTTGGAAAACTCAGTTTCTATAAGATTGGCTATCTCCGGTTCCACGCGGGAATTGGGAGTAAATTCAAGGTTATAGCCCTTTTTCTTAATGAACTCATTAACTGTTGATAAGGCTATATTATACTCTTTTAATATTTTGCTTAATCGAACTGCGGTTACTTCTGACATATAATAAATTTATTGGTTATTTTTCAAATTCGGCTTTCAGGACTTTGATTACTTCTTTAATGGTTTCTTCCTCAAGGTCGGTTCTCTTTACGAGGTCTTCGAAGCTGATGGAGAGCACATCTCTTGCCGTATCGCATCCGATACCCTTGAGGACATCGATTACCCACTGGTCGATTTCATCGGAGAATTCGTCGAGTTCGACATCATCTATGTCGCTGTCGGTGTCACGGTAGATGTCAATATTCCAGCCGGTGAGTTTACTTGCCAGTTTGATGTTGTATCCGGATTTTCCTATGGCGTTCAGCACCTGGTCGGGCTGCATGTAAACATCCGCTTTCTTGGTTTCTTCGTGAAGGGTGATGGATGTTATTTTTGCAGGGCTTAAGGCTCTGGTTATGTATAGAGACTGGTTGTTGGTGTAATTGATGACATCGATGTTCTCGCTTCTCAGTTCTCTTACAATAACGTGTATTCTTGAGCCTTTCATTCCGACGCATGCACCTACGGGGTCAATACGTTCATCGTAGGACTCGACGGCTATCTTTGCTCTTTTGCCGGGGATTCTGACAATTTTGCGTATGGTTATGAGGCCGTCGTAAATCTCCGGCACTTCAGCTTCAAGAAGTCTCTCAAGAAATACCGGGGATGTTCGTGAAAGGACTATGACAGGCATGTTGTTCCTTAGTTCAACCCTGGCAACAACGGCGCGGATAGTGTCGCCTTTATGGTAGAAATCATCAGGTATCTGTTCGGAGCGTGGCAGTGTCAGTTCTATCCCTTCATTGTCGAGAACAAGGATTTCGCGTTTCCATACCTGATAGACTTCGCCGGTTATCACTTCACCAACCCTGTCAATGTATTTCTTGTATATGTTGTTTTTTTCATATTCCTGAATTTTGCTGCTAAGCTCCTGGCGTATCGTGAGAATGTCGCGGCGTCCGAAAGTGTCGATTTTGACAGGCTCCGACACTTCTTCGCCGATTTCGAAGTCGGGTTCTATCTTGATTGCATCCGAGTAGGCTATCTGAAGATTGGGGTCTTCCACTTCGCCGTCTTCCACAACTATTCTGTTCTTGTAAATTTCAAAGTCGCCTTTGTCAACATTGAGGTTGACGTCAATATTCTCATCAGTTTTGTATTTTTTGATAAGCATACTACGGAAAACATCTTCCAGAATTCTCATCATTGTGGTTCTGTCGATGTTCTTAAATTCTTGAAATTCAGAAAATGAATCAACTAAGTTAAAGTTTTCCATAATTATGAAGTCGTTAATTAATATCTATAAATAGTTTTGCCGTCACATAGTCGTCTTTTGTGAAGTGTATGTCCTCCTCACTTTTGACTTTGGCGGTCATGCCCTTCTTGACTTTTGACAATGTCTGTTGTGTAATGGTAATGCCTTCGTCAGTAGCATCTTTCAGGATTCCGGTGAATTTTCCGCCATCCTTGCCTACAACAGTCAGTTTCTGACCGATGAGTTTCTTGAACTGGCGTGTCAGCAGAATCGGGCTTGTGATGCCGGCTGAACTGACCATCAATTCGAAATCCTCTTTGTCCCTGTCGAGTTGTGCCTCAATGTGCTGGCTCAATTCAATGCAGTCATCCAACGTGATTTTGTCATCACTGTCGATAAATATCTCTATCTTGTTCGATGGTCTGACATTAACGTTCACGAGAAACTTTTCAGAATCTCTAAAATGCTCATTTACAATATTTTCAATCAGTTTTACTTCCATTGTTTTACAATAAAAATGGGGACTGGCCGTCCCCACTTTCAATCCATTTCAATGCTTACTAAATGTTTTGCAAAAATACTGCTTTTTTTGAAATCTCAAAGTATTTTTAAATTATTTTTCTCCTATTCATAAATATTGGCTGAATTTAAAAAAAAATGTATATTTGCAACTTAAATAGTTTTAAATATAATTCGAAATTATTAATGATAAAAAAATTACAAAAAATGAAGAGATTATTTGCGGTGTTAGTAATGATGTCTTTAGGCTTTGCATCTTTTGCCAATCCTGTTGATGTTACTACTGCGCAGGCTGTCAGTACTAAGTTCATGATAGCCAACACGGAGATGAAGGGAGACCTGAACTCCCAGTTAGTTTACACTTATGTGTCCGAGGCAGGTAATGCCTGCCTATATGCTATGAACGTCGGCACTAACGGTTACGTTATTGTTGCTGCCGATGATCGCTCAACACCAATTCTCGGATATTCAACTGAAGGCATTTTTGATATTTCCAATATTGCTCCTGCAATGGACGAATATCTGAAAGGATTTGTTGAACAAATCGATTATGCCATTGAAAATGATATCCCTGCCTCTGATGAGATCGTGCAACAATGGGCGTTGGTTAAAGCAACAGGCAATGTCACGGCATCTAAGAACACTAAAACGGTCACTCCTTTAATGTCATTGACATGGAATCAGAATTATCCTTACAATCTCCATTGTCCTGTTGATGCCAATGGTCCTGGGGGACATGTGTATGTCGGCTGTACTTCCACAGCTATGGCTATGGTCATGAAATATTGGAACTATCCTGTGCATGGAATCGGTTCGAAGACATATACTCCATCGGGTTATCCTCAACAATCAGTGAATTTCTCTACTGCAAACTATGAATATGATTTAATGCCAGACAATATCAGCGCAAACAGTGACATGGAGCAGATTAATGCTGTTTCATATTTCATGTATCATTGTGCAGTAAGTCTTGGAACAGCTTTCGGACCTAATGGTTCAAGTGCCTATCCTTCGGATGTTCCCGGCGTAATGAAGAATAATTTCGCATATAGCACTGAAACCGTCGGCAAAAACAAGAGCAGTTATTCCACGAGCGGATGGATAACATTGCTTAAGAGCGATTTGGATTTGGGACGTCCTATCCATTACAGCGGTTGGAACAGCTATGGCGGCGGCGGACACAGTTTTGTATGCGATGGTTACGATGCAAGCGACTATTTCCATTTCAACTGGGGATGGAGCGGCAGCGGCAACGGCTATTTTGCAATGGGTGCCCTTTATGTGAGCGGCTATGATTTCAGCTATAATAATTATGCGGTGATGTATGCTCATCCAATAAGCTATACCGTTTCTGCTACATCTTCACCTTTAGCAGGCGGTACTACACTTGTTGGTGACGGCACTACAAACAGTTTCTATAAATTCTCTACAGTTACGGTTACAGCCATTCCAAGTGACGGCTATGAATTTGTCAGATGGACGAAGAATGGAACAACTGTTTCAACGGATCAGGAATATTCATTTGAAATTACAGCGAATACCTCTTTGGTCGCTCGTTTCCAGGTTGCAGCCATAACTTACGAGGTTACTGCAACAGTAACACCAAACGGTGCCGGAACAGTTACAGGTACAGGAACTTATAACGATGGCGCAACAGCCGTTTTAATTGCAACGGCGAACAATGGCTTCAATTTCCTGCATTGGCTTAACCAAGACGGAAGCGTAGTTTCAACTTCAAGTACATATTCATTTGTGGTAACAGGTAATGTCAATCTGACTGCTGCTTTTGCTGAAATACCGCAGGAAATCAATATCATGACCATCGGTGATTATGTCGGCGATATTGGCACTGCCATCACAGTAGGCGTTAGTCTTGATAATGAGTCCGATGTCTCCGGCTTCCAGTTCGATGTGACTTTGCCATCCGGAGTCACATACGTGTCTGGTTCACTTGTGAAAGCCTCCCGACTTTATTCCCAGCACATTCTTCTCGGCCAGGTTGTAAGCGGTAATATTCTCAGAGTATTATGCTATTCAATGCCAGGGACCTATATCAGTGGGAATTCCGGTGAGATAGTTTATTTCAATCTCAACCTTGCCGGTCCTGCCGGTACATATCCACTCCCATTGTCAAATGCTGTTTTGTCTGATATTATGGGCCATACAACCTTTCCTCAGACAGTTGACGGTAGCGTTATAATACTTGAAGAAGGCCAGACCACATACGAAATAACTGCAACCGCAAATCCTGCAATCGGCGGCTCAGTCAGTGGCGCAGGCACCTATATCGAAGGTACGACAGTTTCTCTCACCGCAGTTCCAAGTGACGGCTATTACTTTGTCAATTGGAC
>CALFIZ010000090.1 GCA_937877575.1 uncultured Marinilabiliales bacterium
GATAATCATGACCGATGCCGATGTCGATGGTAGCCACATCGACACACTTATCCTGACATTCTTCTTCCGTTACATGAAAGAAATGATTGAAAACGGTTATATCTACATTGCCACTCCTCCACTCTACATGGTGAAGAAGGGGCAGACGGAACATTATGCCTGGAATGAAGAAGGACGTGACCAACTTACTGCCGAACTCGGCGGGGAGGAAAAAAACGTCAAAGTGCAGAGGTACAAAGGTCTTGGTGAAATGAATCCGGAACAGCTTTGGGCTACAACAATGGATCCTGCAACGAGAACACTGCGACAGGTATCAATCGAAAATGCCCTGGAAGCTGACAGAATCTTCTCAATGCTTATGGGCGATGACGTCCCTCCAAGACGTGAGTTTATCGAACAGAATGCAAAATACGCAAACATAGATGCATAACTGTCATCCACTTCTACCTAATTGTAGTTATCAATTCTGTTTTTTTACCAAATTATGGCTAAAAGTCATTAAATGACAATGATGTACTTTTGTAGCGTTAAAAGAAGAGTTAAATGTTACTAACAAATAATAATCATTTTGATTTTTGCCATTATTGAATCATTAAAAAAGATTAATTAACACATTTCACTAAAGGCTGCGAAGCCCCATATTAAACGAAGAATCCGGCTTATACCGAATTCTTCGTTTAAGTTTTAAAGGTTTTTTGTCAGATTGACTAAGCCATCATCTCGCCACGAAGCGGCATTGCAAAATATTTCTTAACCTCATCCGGCGAATATCCTTTTCCGAAAAGATACATCAGTTTCGTGACAGCCGACTCGTATGTGATGTCGGCACCACTAATCACACCTATCTCGGCAAGCTGCAAACCAGCCTGATATTTATGTAATATCACTGAGCCACGCTTGCATTGGGTCACATCTGCAATCACCACTCCCCTGTTGATTGCATCCTGCAACATCTCTATAAACCACGGTGCAGACAGAGAATTGCCGCTGCCGTATGTTTCAAGCACCAAACCCTTCAAACCCTCAATATGCAACACGCTTCTCACTGTAGCCTGCGAAATTCCCGGAAACAGTTTCATCGTGGCAACATTGTTGTCCATCCTGTGTGACACCTTTAATCTTTTGAAATTGGGCTTTATGATATTATCAAAATTGTATTTCACATCTATGCCGACAGAAGCAAGAGGAGGATAATTCCCCGACTGAAAGGCATCAAAGTTCTCAGAACTGATTTTTGATGTCCTGTTGCCTCTGAACAAAAAGTCCTGAAAATATATGCACACCTCAGGAACCACCGGCGTCTCATCTATCTGGGCAGCAGCGATTTCAATGGATGTGAGCAGGTTTTCCCTGCCGTCGGAACGAAGCATGCCAAGCGGAAGCTGTGAACCGGTAAGAATGACCGGCTTATTCAGATTCTCCAACATGAAACTCAATGCCGATGCAGTATATGCCATAGTATCAGTACCATGGAGGATGATAAATCCATCGTAATGCTCATAACGCTGCTCAATAACATCCACTATCTTTATCCAGAAATCAGGTGTGACATCGGAACTGTCTATCAAAGGGTCAAAACTGTAGAAATCAAATTGATACGGGTAACGTCTCAGCGTTGGAAGCTGATTGTACAGATTATCGAAATTGAACGGCTCAAGAGCACCTGTCTTTTCGTTTGGAATCATACCGATGGTTCCACCTGTATAAATTATAAGTATTGATATGTTATTCTCCATTATTATTTCAGTTATTATTTGAATTTATGCCGCCCATAATGTCAAGAAGTTCATTTGTAATCGCCTGCTGACGCTGTTTATTATATTGTATTCTGAGCGTTTGCAACAATTCATCAGCATTATCTGTGGCAATCTGCATTGCCATCATACGCGCCGACTGTTCGGCGGCGGCTGAATCAAGCAAGACAGCATACAACTTTAATCTTATTATCTTTGGTATCAAAGCATTGATAAGAGTCTGCGGGTCGGGTTCAAGAAAGAACTGTGACGAATATTTCCCTTTTATCAGCTTTGTGCCTTCCTGAAACATTTTCTTTAAATCATCGGATAAAACAGGCAAATAAGTCTCTCGCAGCACAATCTGTTTTGAGCTCGATTTGCAGTGATTGTAAATGAGTTCAATCCTGTCGATTTCGCCCTTGGAATAAAGCCCCACAAGATGTTCAGTAAGCTTGACCGTCTCAGAATAATTCGGTTTTTTTATCATGTCGTTGAGAACCTCACCGTAAACATTCGGATATATTGCAGCTTTCTTGGCAATTTTCAGTCCTATCGGGTATATCCGCACATTCTCCCATCCCAATGACTTGTAGTCCTCCATCGTTGAAACAAGCTCCTTTGCAACATTTTCATTGAAAGCGCCGCACAAACTCATGTTTGATGAAACAGCGACAACGGCCACATTTTTCACTTCCCTCAGGGCGGTAAAAGGCATATCAACCTTAATGTCTTCTCTTTCACAATATTCCATGAAATCATGCAGCATCATCAGCAGATTCTGCTGATATACGGAAAATCTGTCAATCGCATTCTGGGCCTTATGGTGCTTTGCGGAAGACACCATCTTCATGGCAGACGTTATCTGTCGCGTGGAATTGACTGAGTTGATGCGTGAGCGAATTTCATTAAGATATCCCATGATGAAATCATTCTAACTGTTTACATATATTAGCCGCGACTGCCTGCAGAATATTCTCCACGTCACCGTTGATAACGCCACCTTTCAGAACATCAAGGACGTCTCTGCGGTGTAATGATTCGAGATTGTCGATCAGTTCCTTTTCAAACTGCTGTACCTTGTCAATACCTATACCGGTAAGGAGACCGTGTGTACCGCAATAAAGAATGGCAATCTGATGTTCGACGAACATTGTATGGTGAAGGTTTTGTTTAAGCAGAACCGTATTCTTGCGGCCTTTGTCAATAGTCATTTTAGTTACTGCATCCATATCCTCACCGAACTTAGTAAATGCTTCAAGTTCACGGTACTGAGCCTGGTCTATTTTCAAAGTGCCGGCCACTTTCTTCATACTCTTTATCTGTGCGCTGCCGCCGACACGGGAAACTGAGATTCCGACGTCAATGGCGGGACGGTTGCCTTGGTTGAACAAGTTGGTGTCAAGAAATATCTGACCGTCGGTAATGGAAATCACATTTGTGGGGATGTATGCCGACACGTCACCGGCCTGTGTTTCAATGATGGGCAGTGCCGTCAATGAGCCTCCGCCTTTAACCATATCTTTCAGTGAATCAGGAAGATCGTTCATCTTTACAGCCACTTCTTTCTGGCTGATTATTTTTGCGGCTCTCTCGAGAAGGCGGGAATGGAGGTAGAAAATATCACCCGGATATGCTTCACGGCCTGAAGGACGTTTCAGAATGAGAGACACCTCACGATAAGCCACTGCCTGTTTGGAAAGGTCATCGTAAACAACAAGAGCATGACGGCCTGTATCGCGGAAATATTCGCCTATTGCAGCTCCGGCGTATGGTGCGAAATATTGCAGAGCCGCAGGATCTGAGGCGTTGGCAGCCACAACAATGCTGTATTCCATGGCACCGTAGTTTCGCAATGTGTTTACAATATTAGCCACTGTGGAGCCTTTCTGACCTATGGCGACATAGATACAATACACCGGATCACCTTCATCGTAGTTTCGTTTCTGGTTGATAATGGTATCGACTGCAATGCTCGTCTTGCCGGTCTGGCGGTCACCGATGATGAGTTCACGCTGGCTCACGATAGATTACGCCGGGAGCCTTGCGTTCAAGCGGCATTTCAACCATCGTTCCGGTAATCGGTACGCCACCGTCGATAGGTTCGCCGAGCGGATTGATGATTCTTCCAAGCAAACATTCGCCGACATTGATGGAAGCAATACGGCCGGTGCGTTTCACCATCTGCCCCTCCTCCACCTGGTCGGTGGGACCAAGCAGGACGGCACCGACATTGTCCTCCTCAAGATTCATCACAACACCTTTGACACCACTTTCAAACTCAAGCAGCTCATTGGATTCAGCATTGTTAAGGCCGAATACCCTGACCACACCGTCGCTTACCTGAAGCACCTTGCCTATTTCCTCAAACTGAGCCTTGGAATCAATGCCCTCAAGCTGCATGCGGAGAATTTCCGACACTTCACTAACATTTATATTGTCTGTCATTTTCTATTTCAAAATTTGATTCTTACCAACCAAAACATTCTTTATCTCCTGCAACTGGTGACGCACCGTTGCATCCATTAGCTTGGAATCTGTCTCGATTGCAAATCCCCCTAAAACACTCTCATCAACATCATTTCGGATTTCCAACTCGGAAACATTTGGGGAAAATTTCGTGATTTCATCACTTATATGTTTCAATTCCTCATCAGTCAGCGGTATCGCGGTTGTCAGCACACAGTAATGTATATTGTGTCTTTGGCGATACATTTCACAATATTTCAGTGAA
>CALFIZ010000091.1 GCA_937877575.1 uncultured Marinilabiliales bacterium
GCATTCGCAACCCGGGCAATAAAGAAATACAATACTACTACCCCACCGCAGATTTGGTAACCGGTCCTGACATCATATTCTTCTGGGTGGCACGCATGATTATGGCAGGCTATGAGTATGAAGGTAAGATGCCTTTCAAAAATGTCTATTTCACCGGTATTGTCCGCGACAAGTTAGGTCGAAAAATGTCGAAATCATTAGGCAATAGTCCCGACCCGCTGGAACTGATTGAGAAATTCGGTGCCGATGGTGTGCGCATGGGTATGATGTTGTCTGCACCGGCAGGCAACGATATTTTGTTTGACGAGTCACTCTGCGAACAAGGACGAAACTTCAACAATAAGATTTGGAACTGTTTCCGACTCGTAAAAGGTTGGCAGGTTGCAGACGTTCCTCAACCCGAGTATGCACATCTTGCCACCGACTGGTTCGCCGCACGTCTGCAAGCCACACAAGACGAAGTGGCTGACATGTTCGAAAAGTATCGTCTGTCAGAAGCATTGATGTCGATTTACAATCTCTTCTGGGACGACTTTTCTGCCTGGTATCTTGAAGTTGTCAAACCCTCCTATGGAGAACCCATTGACAAGAATACTTATCAGCTGACTCTGCAATATTTTGATGCCCTGCTCCGACTTTTGCATCCCTTCATGCCGTTCATCACCGAAGAATTATGGCAAAACATCAGCGAACGCAAGGCGGGCGAAAGTATTATGGTATCTCCACTTCTGAAAATTGCCGACATTTCCGATAATCACGAACAACTGATTAACAGAATGGAATTGCTGCGTCAGGTGGTAGCCGGAGTGAGAAATATTCGTCAGCAACGCAATATCGCACAGAAAGAGCCGCTTTGTTTAGAAGCAGTAAGCGAACAAGGCTTCCTTTCTGCCGAAGAACAAGTAATCAGCAAACTGTGTAATCTGCAGTCTATTCGCAATGTGCAGCAAAAATCGGCAGGAGCTGCCGCATTTATTGCCGGTATCACCGAATATGCCGTTCCGCTTGAGCAATTTGTCAATAAAGACGAAGAACTGCAAAAACTTCAGGATGAACTTTCACGGCAAGAGGGATTCCTTAAAGGTGTAATGGCTAAATTGCAAAACGAACGTTTTGTTCAAAATGCCAAGCCGGAAATAGTGGAGCGGGAACGCCAAAAACAGCATGATGCTGAAAGCCGTATTGCCGCCTTGCGCGAGAGCATTGCCTCGCTGAAATAATCAAGCTAAAACAAGACTATATATTTCATTGCGCAAAACAAAGGAAGCAAATTTCACCCCTGTATTTTGCTTTTTACCCCTCAATAAAGGTATTTCAACCAACTCAAAAGGTTGCAGTACCTTTATTTTTTTAGTTTTGAATAATTGCCCTACCTTTGTACCAGATTTCGTTGTGATATATCACATAGTATT
>CALFIZ010000092.1 GCA_937877575.1 uncultured Marinilabiliales bacterium
ACCCGGCAACTGGGCTATGAGCTCAGTTATCTTCATAGGATAACCGTTACGGTCAACATTACGTCCGTATGGTGTCGTGGCAGTCTTCATGCCGACCAATGTTGTCGGAGCCATCTGACCGCCGGTCATGCCATAGATAGCATTGTTGACGAATATGCAGACGATATTTTCGCCTCTGTTGCAAGCGTGAAGGATTTCAGCAGCACCGATTGATGCCAAGTCACCGTCACCCTGATATGTGAAGACATATTTGTCAGGGAGCAGTCTCTTCACTGCTGTTGCAAGTGCAGGAGCACGGCCGTGAGCGGCTTCCTGCCAGTCGATATCGATGTAATTATATGCAAAAACGGAGCACCCTACAGGTGAAACACCTATTGTCTGTTCCCTGATTCCCAGTTCTTCGATAACTTCTGCAATTAATTTATGAGTAACGCCGTGACTACAACCCGGGCAGTAGTGCATGATGTTATCACGGAGGAGACCTGATTTCTTATAGACTATGTTTTCAGGTTTCATTATTTCTTTTAATTCTTGATCTGTCATGATTATTTCCTCCTTTTATTTACGAACCAATTTTTCTTCCAATGCCTCTAACACTTCATCAGGTGAAGGTATAATACCACCATAACGGCCCTTGAATTCCACCGGAACCTTGCATTCAACGGCAAGCCTTACGTCATCAACCATCTGACCGGCATTCATTTCAACTGACATGATGCCTTTCATCTTTTGGCCGAGAGCCTTAAGCTGCTGTGTCGGGAACGGATAAAGGGTGATAGGACGGAACAGGCCGACCTTTATTCCCTTTTCACGAGCCATTTCTATTGATTTCTTACAGATTCGTGAGCAGGAGCCAAACGCAACAAACAGATATTCAGCATCTTCAGTCATATATTCCTCATATCTGACTTCATTCTTGCTGATTTCTTCATATTTCTTAAGAAGTCTGATGTTTCTCTCTTCCATGATATTGGAGTCGAGTTCCAAAGAAGTGATAACGTTGTGTCTGTTACTTCCAAGTGTGCACCAGTCACCGCATTCCTTACGGATTTCCTCTTCAGTTCTGCGTGGGACATAATCGCTGAGTTCAACTTTTTCCATCATCTGGCCTATTGCACCATCGCTGAGGATAACAGCAGGAATACGATATTTGAATGCCAAATCGAATGCCAGCGTAACAAAATCGTTCATCTCCTGAACTGAGTTAGGAGCAAGGGCGATAACATGGTAGTCACCATGACCGCCGCCTTTAGTAACCTGAAGGTAATCTGCCTGTGAAGGCTGGATTGTGCCGAGACCAGGGCCTCCGCGTGATACATTAACAACCACACAAGGCAGTTCAGCACCTGCTATATAGGATATACCTTCCTGCATCAAACTGTATCCAGGACTCGAAGAAGATGTCATAACCTTTTTACCACATGATGCGCCACCATAAACCATGTTTATAGAAGCAACCTCACTTTCAGCCTGAAGTACAACCATTCCTGTTTGCTCCCATGGCTTACGTATCATGAGGGTTTCCATAACTTCGGACTGAGGGGTTATAGGATAACCGAAATAGCCGTCAACGCCGGCTCTAATAGCCGCCTCTGCTATCACCTCATTGCCTTTCATTAATCTTAATTCACCCATTATTGATTCTTTTAATAGTTAAACACTAAATCTTTGCCCTATAGACAGTTATCACACTGTCAGGACATACTGTTGCACATGAGGTACATCCGATGCATGCATCAGGATTTACCATTTTCACATAATCATAGCCTTTGCTATTGACGTCTCCCGCATGGTCAAGCACCTTTTTGGGGCAGGCCACAATGCACAAGCCGCAGCCTTTGCAACGTTCAACATCAACAACTACAGCACCTTTAATTTCTGCCATACTTATTTTATTTAGTTAATAATGTTACCTAATTAATAGTCACTTTCAAAAATTTCACGAAAATACAAATATTATCTCAATCCGACAAGTCTTTTAGAAAATTAATTTTTAAAATCTTCATGGAAAGCCTTGACTCTCTTCTCCAAATCTTCAAACTGTTCTCTCCTGACTTGTGATACACAAGCTCTTAATCCTTCCACATGCTCACTTCTTGTAATCCTCAAACCTATCGCGCTAATACCATAGCAAAGCAGGTTCTTCAGCAACGATGCGCCATCCATGCCGGGATAATATAACGTGAAATAGAACCCGTCAGCCAACGGTGTACCGTCATCATTGTCATAAACGAGCTTGAAACCGTTGTCAAGGAATATTTTCTTCATGATATGTGCATTCTCACCATATTCCATAGTCTCTTTCACGAAATTGTACTTTCCGTCGTTTGCAGCCTTAAGTGCGGCGGCAAAGCCATACTGCGGAGTATGGGCGGTACCGGAGCTTAATGAATACAATGTGCCGTAAATCATGCAGTGATGGAAGTCATCCCAACTGTAATATTTGAGCAGATTTGCCGACTTCCTTGTCGCCAGCTTGTCGGAAATGGCTATTATACCCATTCTCTGTCCGGCATAGCTGAAAGCCTTGGAACTTGAAATCAGCAGAATGTAATCATCAGTGTATTTTGCAACCGTGGCAGGATAAGGGGGCTGGCCCGGTATAGAATAATCCTGACGGAAATCCATGCCGAAATAAGCCAGGTCCTCAATAATGATGACTCCATATTTCTTGCAGACTTCAGCAATAATCTTCAATTCGTCTTCAGTGAAACATACCCATGAAGGATTGTTTGGATTGGAATAAAGGATACATGCGATATTGCCTTTCGACATATATTCCTCCAATTTGTCACGCAGCTTTTCACCTCTGTACTCATACACATCGAAAGTCTCCGACGGAATGCCAAGAACTCTTGTCTGCTGACGGTGTACAGGAAAACCGGGGTCAATGAAAAGCACGGTATCCTTCCCTTCCTGAAAACGTGACAAAGTCATGAACGATGCGAAACTTCCCTGCATTGAGCCGACACATGGCACACAGTTTTCAGGTTTGACATCCACATTAAGAAACAACTTGATAAAACGGGATGCCTCATGCTTTAACTCGGGTATTCCGTTGATGTTAGGATAAATAGCTGCTATGCCGTTTTTAAGTGCCTGAATTTCAGCATCAATTGCAACCTGCGCGACAGGCAGGCCGGGAACGCCGAGTTCCATCCTTACATAATCCACACCCGACGCCTTCTGCAAAGAATCAGCCAATGCTGCAATCTCCCTTATGGATGCCTTTGACATGTCCTGAATTCCAAAATCATTCATGCATTTCTCAACCACTTTTTCTTCTACCAATCTTGCCATATCTTATTACTTTTCTTTGCCTGTTATTTATGATTAAATCTTATTTTTTTATTCCTTTATCAATTTTTATCCTTGCATCCACGTCAACCACGCCCTTGCTGTTGCCGAGCAGAGGATTCAGGTCCATCTCGACAATTTCAGGAGCATGTTCGACGAGGAGTGACAGTCGCACCACAGCCTCTTCAAACTTGTCGATATCGACGCCTTCCTGGCCTCTCACACCCTGAAGCATCTTAAAGCCTTTGAGTTTCCTGACCATAGCATCAACTTCTTCCTTTGCCAAAGGTGCAAGTCCCGACTGCACGTCCTTCAGCACTTCGATGAAAATGCCGCCCAAGCCGAACAGCACAAGATGACCGAATTTAGGCTCAAACTTTGCGCCGGCATACAGTTCAATGCCTGAAAGCATCGGCTGGATGAGGATTGCAGTCGTATCCTTTATCTGTATCATTCTGTCGAAATGAGCCTTGACTTCAGCCTCATCCCTGACATTGAGGGCCACACCGCCGACATCTGACTTGTGGATAGGGCCGACAACTTTCATTACAACAGGGAATCCCAACTTTGCAGCCTGGCATGCAGCATCATCGGCATTGGTCACCACAGCCTCGCCGGCACGTACAATACCTGCCGCATCAAGGAGTTTCCCGACCTCGACCGGTGAAATGTATCCGTCTTCGGCATTATCTATGACTTCACGGATTTTCCTGACATCAACCTCATAAGGGTCTGATGTTATTTCAGGAGCACCGGCTGTATTCAACACCTTTCCGAAAGCGTCGCCGAACGTGACCTCATCGAAGAATACGACATTGCCCTTGTCCACGAACCTCTGTATTTCATCCTTTGCATTGATTACAGAAGTGAATATAGGATAGATAGGTTTCTTATATGTATGCATCAGGTCTGACACAAGGTCGAAATACGGATTCACATCAAAAAGTTTGGGGTTGCCGAATATGACTGCCATGCCATCGATGTTATCAAACTTGTTTTCGCAGTAGTCCATTATGGCTTTCAAATGCTCAACCCTACCTGTCACGAGATAATCGAAAGGATTTCCGACTGAAGAGCCTGGGAGCAGTTGTTCCTGTAATTCAGGACATTCGATATGAGGCACGTTCACCTCATATTTTGAAAGGGCATCGGTAAGCATGACGCCTGGTCCGCCGGCATGTGTGACAACACCGAGATTTCTGCCTTTCATGAGGCCAATCTTGAAGATACATGCAACCGTAACGAGGTCTTCACGACCGTAGCATCTGACAATGCCCGCCTTACGCAACAGTGCGTCAACCGCGGTGTCCGAGCCCGCCAAGGCACCTGTATGTGATGTTGCAGCGCGGCTTCCTGCAGGTGAACTGCCGGCTTTGACAGCAGCGATATAGCAGCCTTTCTTTATAAGACTGCGTGCATGCTTCAAAAGCTTAGCCGGCTTCTTTATGCTTTCGATATACAGCAGCTTTATTTTTGAACTCTTACCCTCTTCATAAGTCTCATCCATATATTCAAGCATCTCTTCAACACCAATCTGGGCACTGTTGCCTACTGACGTGATGCTGTTGAAGCTGAGGCCGTGGGAAATACCTGTTTCCATAACGAACAGAGCCGTTGAACCTGAGCCTGAAATGAAATCGGCTCCGTACTGTTGTTTGAGATACTTGCAAAAGCGCACACCGGAGATTTTCGCCAGCGCATAAGCCTCGTTAGTCTTC